>NZ_WHOV01000025.1:0-73572 GCF_009765395.1 Pseudomonas sp. BAV 4579
GTGGCGACAGTGGGACTGGAGGTGACGGGCGGCGGGATGGGCACCGGTGTCGCCACCGGAGTGCCGGGTGCCGGAGCGGAAGCTACCGTGGCCGGTCGCCGGATGATGCGACTGGAACCACTGGCGCTGGAACCGCTGCCGAAACGGATGACCTGGCCGACATGGATGACATAGGGTGCCCCGAGGCCGTTCTGGGCCGCCAGGGCACGCCATTCCCAGCCGTTGCGGGAAGCGATGGAGAACAGGGTGTCACCGCGCTTGACGCGATACTGCCCGGAAGTGACCTGGGGCACGCTGCTGCGGCCATCGCCGCGGTCGACCACCGGCGCTCGCGAGCCGTTGCTCGAGCAGCCCGCCAGCAGCAGGGCCACGAGCACCCCCGCCAGCCAGCCTGAACGTCCTCGTCCTGGAAATCCTTGCGCTCGGGCCTTCACCCGTTCCTCCCGCAGAGTCTGATCATCTACCGTCCGGCCATCCCGCCGGCCTCAAGCGGCCGCAGCCGCCAGGCAGCCTTGGAGCGCGGTACCGGGGTAACGTTCCCTGTCGCTCACTGGGCCAGGGGTCCATTGAGCAGGGGCACGAAACGGACGGCATTGAGTTCGTGGCGGACGAAGCCTTCGGCTTCGCGCACGATCAGCAGGAGCTTCTGCTCCTCGTCGACGCCTACCGGGATCACCAGGCGACCGCCGGGTGCCAGCTGGTCGAGCAGCGCCTGGGGCACTTCCCGCGCCGCGGCGGTGACGATGATGCCGTTGTAGGGCGCCAGCGCCGGCCAGCCTTCCCAGCCATCGCCCCAGCGAAACACCACGTTGCGCAGATTGAGTTCGAGCAGGCGCTCCTTGGCCCTGTCCTGCAGCGACTGGATGCGCTCCACGGAAAACACCCGCTCAACGGTCTGCGCCAGGATGGCGGTCTGGTAGCCGGAGCCGGTACCGATCTCCATGACCTTGTCCAGCGGACCGCCGGCGAGCAGCAGCTCGGTCATGCGCGCCACCATGAACGGCTGGGAAATGGTCTGGTTGTGGCCGATGGGCAGCGCCGTGTCCTCGTACGCACGATGGGCCAGGGCCTCGTCGACGAACAGGTGACGCGGCGTACGGCGGATCACCTCCAGCACCTGGGCGTTGGACAGCCCCTCTTCGTAGAGGCGCTGGATGAGGCGCTCCCGGGTGCGCTGGGAGGTCATGCCGATGCCGTGTCTTTGCATATGCTCTTGCCCCTGAGTCATGCCAGCAGCTCCGTCAGTGCCTGCAGGCCGGCGAAGCCCTCGCGGAAGGTGCGATCGAACTGCAGTGGCGTCACCGAGACATAGCCTTCCAGCACGGCATGGAAGTCGGTGCCCGGTCCGCCATCCACCGCATCGCCGGAAACCGAGATCCAGTAGCCCGCCTTTCCACGCGGATTGACCTCGCGCACCGGCGGCTTGGCCTGGGCGCGATGACCCAGGCGGGTCAGCTGCAGCCCCTTGATCTGCGCCAGCGGCAGATCCGGGATGTTGACGTTGAGGACGGTGCGCGGCGGCAGATCGAAGCGCTCGTGCAGGGCCACGATGCGGGCGGCGATCTCGGCCGCGACCGCCATGTTGTCGGCACTGCGCGACACCAGCGAGAAGGCCAGCGCCGGGCGGTTGAGGAAGCGCCCTTCCATGGCCGCGGCCACGGTACCGGAATAGAGGACGTCGTCGCCGAGGTTGGCGCCCAGGTTGATGCCGGCCACCACCATGTCCGGCGTCTCGTCCAACAGGCCATTGAGGCCGAGGTGAACGCAATCGGTAGGCGTGCCGTTGACGCCCAGGAAGCCGTTGGGCAGGCGCTGCGGATGCAGGGGGCGGTCCAGTGTCAGGGCACTGCTCACGCCGCTCATGTCATAGAGCGGCGCGACTACCTGGCACTCGTAGTCCGCACGGGCGGAGAGCGCGGCATGCAGCGCGGCGATACCGGGGGCCAGCACCCCATCGTCGTTGGCGATCAGAAGTCGCATGGATGTTCCGTCTGCCCTGCCTCGCCAAGCGTTACCAGCTCGCGAACCACTGCGGTGGCAAAACAGGCGGCCGGCAGGACGAATTCGAGTTGCAGAATGTCAGGAGCGGGATAATGCCACGTCAGGCCGCCGATGGGGAGGCGCAGGATACGCCGTTCATGCGAGAGGCCGGCACCGGCCAGCCAGGCGGGCAGCTCTCCGGCGGCCCTGGCCACCTCCTGTTCCAGGGCCGCGGCCGGACCCTGCACCAGGGATTCACCGGCACCCCACAGCGGGCCCGTGGGGTGCAGATCGAGCGCCGCCAGGCGCGGATCCGCCAGATCGGCGGCGGTCGCCGGAAAGTGGCTGCGGCTGTCGGTGAAGGCCAGCAGATCGCCCTCCTGCGCCTGATTCCAGGAGCCGTCGGCGATCCGTCCGGCCAGCACCTGATTGAACAGCCAGCTGCGCGCGGCGGACAGCGTTCGTGAACGCCGGTTGCGCTGTTCGGGCAGACGCTGCTCGCGGGCACACGCCTGGGCGTCGGCCAGATTGCCGCCCTGGTAGCCGAAGCGCTGCGGGCCGAAATAGTTGGGTACGCCGCCGGTGGCGATGGCCTGCAGCCGCGCCTCCAGCGCTGCCGGATCGGCCTGGAGCCCGGTCAGGCGCAGGCGGAAGCCATTGGCGGCATGGGCGCCCCGCTGCAGCTTGCGCCGGTGCCGACCCTGCTGGAGGATCACCAGCGTCTCGTCGCAGGCGGCTGCCAGGTCCGGATCGGCCTTGCCGGGCAGGTGCAGGCTGAACCACTGGCGGGTCAGGGCCTGGCGATCCTTGAGGCCGGCGTAGCTGATCGCCCGCTGCGGCACCCCGGCGGCACGCGCCAGGCGGCGCACGGCCTCCTCGGTGTTGAGGCCGCGCTTCTCGACCCACAGCCAGAGGTGCTCGCCATCACCGCTCAGCGGGATGTCCAGCACCTCGTCCACCTGAAAGTCCTCGGCACTGGCCTTGAGGACCGCCTGGCCGCAGGGCTCGCCATGGGCACGCGGCCCGAGCAGCTGGTCTTCGGTCATAGTGGCAGCAGCAGGGCCACGGCGTGCACGGCGATGCCCTCTTCGCGCCCGACGAAACCCAGACGCTCGGTGGTGGTGGCCTTGACGTTGACCTGGCCCAGCTCGACCTGCAGGTCCTCAGCGATGGCCTGGCGCATGGCCTCGATGTGCGGCGCCATCTTGGGTGCCTGGGCGGCGATGGTGCCGTCGACGTTACCGACCTTCCAGCCCTGTTCACGGACCAGCCCGACCACATGGCGCAGGAGCACCCGGCTGTCGGCGCCCTTGAAGCGCGGATCGGTATCGGGGAAATGCTTGCCGATGTCGCCCAGGGCGGCCGCGCCCAGCAGGGCATCGGCCAGGGCATGCAGCAGCACGTCGCCATCGGAGTGGGCGACCAGGCCGTGGTGGTGGGGAATACGAATGCCACCAAGGGTAATGAAGTCGCCCTCGCCAAAGGCGTGAACGTCGAAACCGTGACCTATGCGCATGAAGAGAGACGCCCTGGAAAATGACAGGGCGTCGATTCTACCGGCTGTGGACAGGCGCCGTCGCCCTTACGAGGTCGACAGGGCCGCCGCGTGATGCCGCAGGTGGTCGTCGATGAAGCTGGCGACGAAGAAGTAGCTGTGGTCATAGCCTGGCTGCAGCCGCAGTTCCAGCGGATGACCCGTGGCTTCCGCCGCCCGCTGCAGGGCCTGGGGCTTGAGCTGTTCGGCGAGGAAGCTGTCCTGCTCACCCTGGTCGACCAGCAGCGGCAGGCGCTCCTCGGCCTTGGCCAGCAGCGCGCAGGCATCCCACTCCGCCCAGCTGCTGCGGTCGTCACCCAGGTAGTGGGAGAACGCCTTGTGCCCCCAGGGACAATCCAGCGGATTGACGATGGGCGAGAAGGCCGACACCGAACGATAGCGCCCTGGATGGCGCAGGGCACAGATCAGGGCCCCGTGGCCGCCCATGGAATGACCGCTGACGCCGCGGCGATCCGAGACCGGGAAGTTGGCCTCGATCAGCGCCGGCAGCTCCTCCACCACATAGTCGTGCATGCGGTAATGCTTGGCCCAGGGCTGCTGGGTGGCATTGATGTAGAAGCCGGCGCCCAGGCCGAAGTCCCAGGCCTTTTCCGGGTCGTCCGGTACGCCTTCGCCGCGCGGACTGGTGTCCGGCGCCACCAGCACCAGGCCCAACTCGGCCGCCAGGCGCTGGGCGCCAGCTTTTTGCATGAAGTTCTCATCGGTGCAGGTCAGCCCCGACAGCCAGTAGAGCACCGGCAGGTCGCTGCGGGCTTCCGCCTGCGGGGGCAGGTAGACGGCGAAGGTCATGTCGCAGTCGAGGCTGCGGGCGCGATGGCGATAGCGCTTGTGCCAGCCGCCGAAACTCTTGTTGCTGGAGAGCAGTTCGAGACTCATGGTCATCTCCCGAACAGGGGGCGCCCTAGGCGCCCGCCTGGTGATCAGTAGTGAACGACGGTGCGGATGCTCTTGCCTTCGTGCATCAGCTCGAAGGCCTCGTTGATCTGCTCCAGGCCCATGGTGTGGGTGATGAAGGTGTCCAGCGGGATCTCGCCGCTCTGCGCCTTGCGTACATAACCGGGCAGCTCGCTGCGGCCCTTGACGCCACCGAAGGCGCTGCCGCGCCAGACGCGGCCGGTCACCAGCTGGAACGGCCGGGTGCTGATCTCCTGGCCGGCACCGGCCACGCCGATGATGACCGACTCGCCCCAGCCCTTGTGGCAGCACTCCAGGGCCGCACGCATCAGGTTGACGTTGCCGACGCACTCGAAGCTGTAGTCGACGCCGCCGTCGGTCAGCTCGACGATGACCTCCTGGATCGGCTTCTGGTGATCCTTGGGATTGACGAAGTCGGTGGCGCCCAGTTCGCGGGCGATGTCGAACTTGGAGGGATTGATGTCGATGGCGATGATGCGGCTGGCCTTGGCCATCTTGGCGCCGATGATGGCCGCCAGACCGATGCCACCCAGACCGAAGACCGCAACGGTGTCGCCCTCTTCCACCTTGGCGGTGTTGAGCACGGCGCCGATGCCGGTGGTCACGCCACAGCCCAGCAGGCAGACCTTTTCCAGGGGTGCCTCGGCAGGGATCTTGGCCACCGAGACCTCCGGCAGCACCGTGTACTCGGAGAAGGTCGAGCAGCCCATGTAGTGGTAGATCGGCTCGCCGTTGTAGGAGAAGCGGGTGGTGCCGTCGGGCATCAGGCCCTTGCCCTGGGTCGCGCGCACCGAGCTGCAGAGGTTGGTTTTGCCGGATTTGCAGAATTTGCACTGGCCGCATTCGGCGGTGTACAGCGGGATGACGTGATCGCCCACGGCGACCGAGGTCACGCCCTCGCCCACTGCCTCGACGATGCCACCGCCTTCGTGACCGAGGATGCAGGGAAAGACCCCCTCGGAGTCCTGGCCGGACAGGGTGTAGGCGTCGGTGTGGCAGACGCCGGTGGCGACGATGCGGATCAGCACCTCGCCGGCCTTGGGCGGCTCGACGTCCACTTCGACGATCTGCAGGGGCTCGTTGGGCGCGAAGGCTACGGCGGCGCGGGACTTGATCATGCTCGACTCCAGTAGGACGAAAAAACGAGGTGACCAGTTTAGACGCCAGAAATCCTGGAACAATCGGGCATACTGGAATTCATTTTTGCCACAGGGAAACAATGATGGATTGGGAGGGCATCGATGAGTTCGTCGCGGTGGCGAACACCTTGCATTTTGGTCAGGCTGCTGATCGCCTGGGCACCTCCACGTCCCACGTCAGCCGTCAGGTGGCAAGGCTGGAAGAGCGTCTGCAGGCGCGTCTGCTCTATCGCAGCACCCGCAGCGTCGCCCTCACCGAAGCCGGTCACACCTTTCTCCAGCACTGCCGCCGCCTGCAGGAGGCGCGCGACGAAGCCCTGCGCGAGGTCAGCGATCTCTCCAGCCAGCCCAAGGGGCTGATCCGCATGACCTGCGCCGTGACCTATGGCGAACGCTTCGTCGTGCCCCTGGTCAACGATTTTCTCGCCCGCCATCCCGAGGTGAGCCTGGAACTAGACCTGACCAACCGCACCGTCGACCTCCTGCACGAGGGCTACGATCTGGCCATCCGCCTGGGCCGCCTGGCCGACTCGCGTCTAGTGGCGACGCGCCTGGCGCCACGAGAGCTCTATCTGTGCGCCGCGCCCAGCTATCTGGAACGCTTCGGCGCGCCCCATACCCTGTCCGAGCTGAGTCGCCATCGTTGCCTGGTGGGTACCAGCGACATCTGGAGCTTTCGCGAAAACGAGCGCGAGGTGCTGCACCGGGTGCAGGGCTCCTGGCGCTGCAACAGCGGCCAGGCGGTGCTCGACGCCGCCCTGCGCGGCTTCGGTCTGTGCCAGCTGCCGGACTACTACGTGCAGCCACATCTGGCCCGCGGCGAGCTGCGCGCCCTGCTGGACAATCGTCAGCCACCCAACAGCGCGGTCTGGGCGCTTTATCCGCAGCGACGCTTTCTCTCGCCGAAGATTCGCCTGCTGGTGGAGCACCTCAAGCAGGGCCTGGGCACCCCGCGCCCAGTGGCTCGCCACCCAGCGGGTTGAGCGCAGCGAGCGAGGCTTTTCAGCGATGGGCGCTGCGGGCCTGGATCCTAGGCCTCGGCGAAGACCTGTTGCAGTCGCTGCAGGTCTTCGGGGGTGGTGACCTTGATGTTGTCCACCCGGCCCTCGACCAGACGCGGCGCATGCCCGGCCCATTCCATCGCCGACGCCTCGTCAGTGATGGCGGCGCCCGCTGCCAGGCCGGCGCTCAGGGCGTCACGCAGGGCACCGAGACGGAACATCTGCGGCGTATAGGCCAGCCAGACCTGGCTGCGATCCACGGTTTCGCTCACCCGGCCATCGCGGCCAACGCGCTTGAGGGTATCCCGCGCCGGTACGCCCAGGAGGCCACCCACCGGGTCCTGGGCCAGTTCGGCCAACAGCCGGTCAAGATCCTCGCGACGGAGATTGGGTCTCGCGGCATCGTGCACCAGCACCCAGTCGCCATCGGTGGCGCCCTGCTCGCTCAGCAGCAGCAGCAGGCCACCGAGTACCGATTCGGCGCGCTCGCGACCGCCCGGGGCGCGCAGGATGCGAGCATCGCGGGCGCAGGCCAGCGTCGGCCACCAGGGATCTTCCGGCGCCAGGCTCACCGCCAGGCCACGCAGGCGCGGATGGTCGAGAAAACAGTCGAGGGTGCGCTCCAGCAGACTGCGGCCGCACAGGTCGAGGTATTGCTTGGGTCGGTCGGCACGCATCCGCGCACCCACGCCCGCGGCGGGGATGACCGCCCAGAAGGAAGGCAGAAGGGACATTATTTGGATTGCAGAAAGAGGGTTTCGCCTTGTTTGACCATGCCGAGTTCGTGGCGGGCACGCTCCTCGACGGTCTCCATGCCTTTCTTGAGCTCGACGACCTCGGCTTCGAGGATCTCGTTGCGCTCCAGCAGGCGCTTGTTCTCACCATTCTGGTCGGCGATCTGCTGCTTGAGTTCGCGCACCTGGGCGAAGCTGCCATCACCGACCCACAGGCGATACTGAAGACCGCCGAGCAGCAGGAGCAGGAAGGGGAACAGCCAGTAGGGACTTCGCATGGGAGATAACGGATTCGCGGACGGCGGATGCCGCAAAGGCGGCGGCAGAGACGAAAACAGGATAGAAGCCCAGCTCTACGCTTGTAAACTGGGCATCTATCCTGTGGTCCGTCGGACGTGGCGGGAGGCGCCGACGCGAGTCAGTGCCTCCCCGGTCGCACAGCCCTTAGCTGCGGAACTCGGCACGGCCGTGGTAAGGCGCCTTGGCACCCAGCTGCTCTTCGATGCGCAGCAGCTGGTTGTACTTGGAGACGCGATCGGAGCGGCACAGCGAACCGGTCTTGATCTGACCGGCGGCGGTGCCCACGGCCAGGTCGGCGATCGTGGAGTCTTCGGTCTCGCCGCTGCGGTGGGAGATCACCGCGGTGTAGCCGGCGGCCTTGGCCATCTGGATGGCTTCCAGGGTCTCGGTCAGGGAGCCGATCTGGTTGAACTTGATCAGGATCGAGTTACCGATGCCCTTCTCGATGCCTTCCTTGAGGATCTTGGTGTTGGTGACGAACAGGTCGTCGCCCACCAGCTGCACCTTGCTGCCGATCTTGTCGGTCAGCGCCTTCCAGCCGGCCCAGTCGGACTCGTCCATGCCATCTTCGATGGAGATGATCGGGAATTGCTCGGTCAGCCCGGCCAGGTAGTCGGCGAAACCGTTGGCGTCGAAGGCCTTGCCCTCGCCGGACAGGTCGTACTGGCCGTCCTTGTAGAATTCGCTGGAAGCGCAGTCCAGGGCCAGGGTCACGTCGGTGCCCAGCGTGTAGCCGGCGTTCTTCACCGCTTCGGCGATGGCAGCCAGGGCATCGGCGTTGGAAGCCAGGTTCGGCGCGAAGCCGCCTTCGTCACCCACGGAGGTGCTCAGGCCCCGGGCCTTGAGCACGGCTTTGAGGTGGTGGAAGATCTCGGCACCTACGCGCAGGGCATCGGCAAAGCTCTTGGCGCCGACCGGCTGGACCATGAATTCCTGGATGTCGACGTTGTTGTCGGCATGCTCGCCGCCATTGATGATGTTCATCATCGGCACCGGCATGGAGTACTGACCGGGGGTGCCGTTCAGGTTGGCGATGTGGGCGTAGAGCGGCAGGTCCTGGTCTTCGGCAGCGGCCTTGGCGGCCGCCAGGGACACGGCCAGGATGGCGTTGGCGCCCAGCTTGGCCTTGTTCTCGGTACCGTCCAGCTCGATCATGGCGCGGTCCAGGGCCTTCTGGTCGCTCGGATCCTTGCCCAGCAGCAGGTCACGGATCGGGCCGTTGATGTTGCCGACGGCCTTCAGCACGCCCTTGCCCAAATAACGGCTCTTGTCGCCGTCGCGCAGCTCCAGTGCCTCGCGCGAACCGGTGGACGCGCCGGACGGCGCGGTGGCGCGACCGACGATACCATTGTCGAGGATAACGTCCGCTTCAACGGTGGGGTTGCCGCGGGAATCCAGGACTTCACGTCCCTTGATGTCGACGATGTTAGCCATTTTTGTATCGATCTCCATGTTACCGGTCATTGACGGATCAGCCTTCGGCTGCGCCAAGGGCTTTTGGTTCAAGCCACCACTACGAGCCTGTCCAAAATTTGCTACGCGTTGGCCACACTGCGTTGAAAAGGCCCTCGGAATGCTCATTTACCAATCGTAAACTCCGCTTCCTCAGGCCTTTTCGCCTTGTTTGGCTCTAGCTCGCAAAATTTTGAATAGGCTCTCAGGCAGTTTCGATCGGCGTGAACGACTTCACCAGCTCGTCCAGCGCCTTGAGCTGGGCCAGGAAGGGCTCCAGCTTCTCCAGGCGCAGGGCACAGGGGCCGTCGCACTTGGCATGTTCGGGATCCGGATGGGCTTCGAGGAACAGACCGGCCAGGCCCTGGCTCATGCCGGCCTTGGCCAGGTCGGTGACCTGGGCGCGGCGGCCGCCGGCGGAATCGGCGCGACCGCCCGGCATCTGCAGGGCATGGGTCACGTCGAAGAACACCGGGTAGCCGAAGCTCTTCATGACGCCGAAGCCGAGCATGTCGACCACCAGGTTGTTGTAGCCGAAGGAGGAGCCCCGCTCGCAGAGGATCAGCTGGTCGTTGCCGGCTTCTTCGCACTTGGCGAGGATGTGCTTCATCTCCTGGGGCGCGAGGAACTGCGCCTTCTTGATGTTGATCACGGCATCGGTCTTGGCCATGGCCACCACCAGGTCGGTCTGCCGTGAGAGAAAGGCCGGCAGCTGGATGATGTCGCACACCGCTGCCACCGGAGCCGCCTGGTAGGGCTCGTGGACGTCGGTGATCACCGGCATGCCAAAGGTGGCCTTGAGCTCTTCGAAGATGCGCAGGCCGGCTTCCATGCCCGGACCGCGATAGCTGGTCACCGAGGAGCGGTTGGCCTTGTCGAAGCTGGCCTTGAAGACATAGGGGATGCCCAGCTTCTCGGTCACCTTGACGTATTGCTCGCAGACCTGCATGGCCAGGTCACGGGATTCCAGCACGTTCATGCCGCCGAACAGCACGAAGGGCTTGTCGTTGGCGATCTCGATGTTGCCGACGCGGACGATCTTCTGCACGGTCATGCTCAATCCTTCTTGGCGTAACGCAGGGCGGCGTTGACGAAGCCGCTAAACAGCGGATGGCCGTCACGCGGGGTGGAGGTGAATTCCGGGTGGAACTGGCAGGCGACGAACCAGGGATGGTCCGGGGCTTCCACCACCTCCACCAGGGCGCCGTCGCCCGAGCGACCGGAAATCTTCAGGCCGGCGGCCTGGATCTGCGGCAGCAGGTTGTTGTTGACCTCGTAGCGGTGACGATGGCGCTCGACGATGACGTCCTGGCCGTAGCAGTCGTGCACCAGGGTGCCTTCGCTGAGCTGGCACTCCTGGGCGCCCAGACGCATGGTGCCACCCAGGTCGGAGCCTTCGGTGCGGATCTCGGTGGCGCCGGTGGCGTCCTGCCACTCGGTGATCAGGCCGACCACCGGGTGCCCGCTGGCCTTGTCGAACTCGGTGGAGTTGGCGTCCTTCCAGCCCAGCACGTTACGGGCGAATTCGATGACCGCCACCTGCATGCCCAGGCAGATGCCCAGGTAGGGAATCTTGTTCTCGCGGGCGTACTGCACGGTGGCGATCTTGCCTTCCACGCCGCGCAGGCCGAAGCCGCCGGGAACCAGGATGGCGTCCACGCCCTTGAGCAGATGGGTGCCCTGCTGCTCGATGTGTTCGGAGTCGATATAGCGCAGGTTGACCTTGGTGCGGCTCTGGATGCCGGCGTGGGTCATGGCCTCGATCAGCGACTTGTAGGCGTCGAGCAGCTCCATGTACTTGCCGACCATGGCGATGGTGACTTCCTGCGCGGGGTTGAGCTTGGCGTCCACCACGCGATCCCACTCGGACAGATCGGCCGGCTTGCACTCCAGGCCGAAGCGCTCGATGACGAACTCGTCGAGGCCCTGGGCATGCAGCACGGAAGGAATGCGGTAGATGGTGTCGACGTCTTCCAGGGAGATGACCGCGCGCTCTTCGACGTTGGTGAAGAGCGCGATCTTGCGACGCGAGGAGCTGTCGACGGTGTGGTCGGAACGGCAGATCAGCACATCGGGCTGCAGGCCGATGGAGCGCAGCTCCTTGACCGAATGCTGCGTCGGCTTGGTCTTGGTCTCGCCGGCGGTGGCGATATAGGGCACCAGGGTCAGGTGCATCAGCATGGCGCGGCGCGCCCCGATCTCCACCCGCAACTGGCGGATGGCTTCGAGGAAGGGCTGCGATTCGATGTCGCCGACGGTACCGCCGATCTCCACCAGGGCCACGTCGGCATCGCCAGCGCCCTTGATGATGCGTCTCTTAATCTCGTCGGTGATGTGCGGGATCACCTGCACGGTGGCGCCCAGGTAGTCGCCGCGGCGCTCCTTGCGCAGGACGTCCATGTAGATGCGACCGGTGGTGAAGTTGTTGTTCTGGGTCACGGTGGTGCGGATGAACCGCTCGTAGTGACCCAGGTCCAGGTCGGTCTCGGCGCCGTCATGGGTGACGAACACCTCGCCGTGCTGGAAGGGACTCATGGTGCCGGGATCCACGTTGATGTAGGGATCCAGCTTAAGCATGGTGACCTTCAGCCCTCTCGCTTCCAGAATGGCGCCCAGGGAAGCCGAGGCGATGCCTTTCCCCAAAGAAGAAACAACACCGCCCGTGACGAAAATAAAGCGCGTCATGAAAATTCCTAGAATCTGCGTTGAGGCGGAGAGCCGCCGATGAAAGCGAGAGCGGTCGGCCTGGCGCCAGACCAATGCACACCGTCCACTCGGAGCGAGCGGAAAATGCGGTATAAGACGGGAGCGTAGTCTAGCCTAAAGGTCATCCCAGCTCAAACCCACCCATGCCGTCTGCGGGCTGCCACTCAAGCCGCCCTCCCCCTGGCAGAGCACTCAGACCGGGCAGATTGGCCACGGCCAGCAGTTCGTCGCCGCGCCAGAGCAGCGGCAATCGGCCGCGCAGGAAAGGCGGGACCTCCCGCTCGTTGAGCAGGCGCTTGAGATCGCGACTGCCGCGACCGGCTAAGACCAGCCGCTCGCCACCCTGGCGATAGCCGATTCGCCAGCCGGCTTCGGCGCTCTGCCCAATAAAGATCAGGCGGCCATTGCCCTTCAGTTCCAGGGTGCTGACCCGAGCGGCGACCGGCTGGGGAGAGGGCATGACCTGCCAGGCGTCCGGCACCCACCAGATCCGCCCGGCCCCACGGCGCAGACTGCCGCCTTCGAGGCGCCAGACAGGATCGCTGGCCGCGCCCGCCTCGCGCACTGCCTGCCAGCCGGCCCAATGGGCGCTGTCGGGCTGACGCGTCAGCGCAGCCAGCCAGGCGCGCAGGGCATTGCGCTGGCGGGCCTCGCTCAAGCGCTGCAAGGACGCCAGGGCCAGACTGGGCAAGGGAATCCAGGAGAAAGGCTGGGCGACGAGTCGGGCCTGCTGCAGATCCAGGCTGGCCAGTTCGCCGAGCAGTTCGTCGGCTTCGGCCAGGTGACGGGCGCTGCGCGCCATGACCTGATCGACCCCCGGCCAGCGCTGGCGCAGCCGTGGCAGCACCTTATGTCTCAGGTAATTGCGATCCAGCCCGGTATCGGCATTGCTGGGGTCTTCGATCCAGTCCAGCCCTTCGGCTTCGGCATAGGCCAGCAGTGTGGCGCGGGGCTCGTCCAGCAGCGGGCGCCAGAGGCGCCCGGCCGCCAGCGATCGGGTCTCCGGCATGCCGGCGAGGCCCTTCACGCCTGCGCCGCGTACCAGTCGCTGCAACAGGGTCTCCAGCTGATCGTCACGATGCTGGCCCAGCACCAGGCAGCCATCCTCCGGCAGCACCCGGGCGAAGGCGGCATAGCGCGCTTCGCGAGCGGCCCGCTCGAGACTGGCGGCGCCATCGGTGCGGACGTGCAGGACAGCGAGAGGAATGCCCAGCCCTTGGCAGACCCTGGTGCAATGCGCGACCCAGGCATCCGCCGCGGCCTGCAGGCCGTGGTGCACATGCACCGCCTGCAGGTCGACCAGCAGGCCGCGCGCGCGCAGTCGCGCGCAGAGGTGCAGGAGAACGGTGGAGTCGAGTCCGCCGGAGAAGCCCACCTGCCACTGACGGGTGGGCGGCTGCCGCTCGAGGCGGGCGTGCAGCCGGTCCAGCAGACTCATGGCCGAGCTATCAGGAAATGCCGTAGCTCATCAGGCGCTTGTAACGACGATCCAGCAGCGCCGGCAGGTCGTAGCCCTTGAGCTCGTCCAGCTGCTCCAGCAGTGCGCTGCGCAGGCTGTTGGCCATGGTCTGGGGATCGCGATGGGCACCGCCCAGGGGCTCGTCGATCACCTGGTCGACGATGTTCAGGCTTTTCAGCCGCTCGGCGGTGATGCCCATGGCCTCGGCGGCATCGGGGGCCTTCTCGGCGGTCTTCCACAGAATGGAGGCGCAGCCTTCCGGCGAGATCACCGAGTAGGTGGAATGCTGCAGCATGTTGAGCTGGTCGCAGACGCCAATGGCCAGGGCGCCACCGGAACCACCCTCGCCGATCACGGTGGCGATGATGGGGGTCTTCAGGCGCGCCATGACCCGCAGGTTCCAGGCGATGGCCTCGCTCTGGCCACGCTCTTCGGCGTCGATGCCCGGGTAGGCGCCGGGGGTATCGATGAAGGTCAGGATGGGCATCTTGAAGCGCTCGGCCATTTCCATCAGGCGGCAGGCCTTGCGATAGCCTTCCGGACGCGGCATGCCGAAGTTGCGGCGAACCTTCTCGCGCACCTCACGGCCCTTCTGGTGACCGATGATCATCACCGGACGACCTTCCAGGCGGGCGATGCCACCGACGATGGCCGGATCGTCGGCGAAGTGGCGGTCACCGTGCAGCTCTTCGAAATCGCTGAACAGGTAGCTGATGTAGTCGAGGGTATAGGGACGCAGCGGATGCCGGGCCAGACGGGCCACCTGCCAGCTGGACAGGTCGCTGAAGATGCTCTTGGTGAGCGCCTGACTCTTCTCCTGCAACCGGGCGATCTCGTCACTGATGTTCAGCGCATTGTCGTTACCGACCAGTCGAAGTTCTTCGATCTTGGCCTGGAGATCGGCGATGGGCTGTTCGAAATCGAGATAGTTCGGGTTCATGGGCATCCGTTATTGCAATCTAGAGCCAGGGGCCGGGGCGCCTACCTTAAGGGATCGGACGGGACAGGTCGAGACTCCTGCCACGTCACCGGCACCCGCCGCTGGCGAGGGTTGGGACGGAGCGCACGAGGCGCTCGGACTTAACGATAGTTCAGAAAGACGTTCTCCCTGCCGAACTGGTCACGCAGGGTTTGAATCAGGCCATCGGCCGGGTCGATCCGGTAGTTCTCGCCGAACTGCAGCAGCGCCCGCGCGGTGGGCCCCTGGTAGTCGATGGTGACCGGACAGGCGCCTCGATGGCGACCGCACAACTCGCCCAGCCAGCGCAGCCGATCGCCGGCCAGCGCCTCGCTGCGCACGGCGATCCTGAGGCTTTCCGCCAGGGCGGTCCGGGCTTCTTCCAGCCCCAGCACGCGCTTGGCGCGCAGGCGCAGCCCACCGGAAAAATCGTCCTGGCTGACCTCACCCTCGACGATCACCAGGGCATCGGTCTGCAACAGCGCCTGGGCGGCATTGAAGGCTTCGGCGAACAGCGAGGCTTCGATGCGCCCGGAGCGATCGTCCAGGGTGACGAAGCCCATCTTGTCGCCGCGCTTGTTCTTCATCACCCGCAGGTTGACGATCAGCCCAGCCACGGTCTGGGTTTCGCGCGAGGGCTTGAGGTCGACGATGCGCTGACGCGCCAGCCGCCGGACCTCGCCTTCGTATTCCTCGATGGGGTGGCCGGTCAGGTACAGCCCCAGGGTTTCCTTTTCCCCGCGCAGACGCTCCTTGAGATTGAGCTCGCGGGCGCGCCGGTGGTTGGCGTAGACATCGGCCTCGGGTTCGGCGAAGACGCCACCAAAGAGATCCACGTGACCACTGTTGTGGCTACGGGCGGTCTGCTCGGCCGAGGCGATGGCCTCTTCCATGGCCGCCAGCAGCACGGCGCGATTCTGGTCGATGGTCGCCTGATAGGCCTTGAGCTCATCGTGGTAATGCGGCCCCAGGCGGTCCAGGGCCCCGGAGCGGATCAGGGCTTCCAGGGTGCGCTTGTTGATGCGCTTGAGATCCACCCGCGCGCAGAAGTCGAAGAGATCCTTGAAAGCCCCTTCGGCACGCGCCTCGACGATGGCCTCCACCGGGCCCTCACCCACGCCCTTGATGGCGCCCAGGCCGTAGACGATGCGCCCGCCCTCGTTCACGGTGAACTTGAACTCGGAGATGTTCACGTCCGGCGTATCGATGCGCAGCTTCATGTGGCGGCATTCCTCGATGAGGATCACCACCTTGTCGGTGTTGTGCATGTCCGCCGACAGCACCGCGGCCATGAAGGGCGCCGGATAGTGGGTCTTCAACCAAGCGGTCTGGTAGGAAACCAGGCCGTAGGCGGCCGAGTGCGACTTGTTGAAGCCGTAACCGGCGAATTTCTCCACCAGGTCGAAGATGTTGCCCGCCAGCTCCCCATCGATGCCGTTGTTGGCGCAGCCCTCGATGAAGCCGCCGCGCTGCTTGGCCATCTCCTCGGGCTTCTTCTTGCCCATGGCCCGGCGCAGCATGTCCGCCTGGCCGAGGGTGTAGCCACCCATGACCTGGGCGATCTGCATCACCTGTTCCTGGTAGAGGATGATGCCGTAGGTGGGCGCCAGCACCGGCTGCAGGCCGTCGTACTGGTAGTCCGGATGCGGATAGGCCAGCTCGGCGCGGCCGTGCTTGCGGTTGATGAAGTCGTCCACCATGCCCGACTGCAGCGGACCGGGGCGGAACAGCGCCACCAGGGCGATGAGGTCTTCGAGGCAGTCCGGCTTGAGCTTCTTGATCAGCTCCTTCATGCCGCGGGATTCCAGCTGGAAGACGGCAGTGGTCTCGGCCTTCTGCAGCAGGGCGTAGGTCGGCTTGTCGTCCAGCGGGATGAAGTCGATGTTGAGCGGCTCGCGCCCCTCCTCCACTTCCGTGCGGTTGATGGTCTCCAGCGCCCACTTGATGATGGTCAGGGTACGCAGACCGAGGAAGTCGAACTTGACCAGGCCGGCCTGCTCGACGTCGTCCTTGTCGAACTGGGTCACCAGGCCGTTGCCGTCCTCGTCGCAGGCGATGGGCGAGAAGTCGGTCAGCTTGGTCGGCGCGATCACCACGCCCCCGGCGTGCTTGCCGGTGCCGCGGGTGATGCCCTCGAGCTTGAGGGCCATGTCCCAGATTTCCTTGGCGTCCTCGTCGGTCGCCAGGAAGTCGCGCAGCACCTCTTCCTGCTCGAAGGCCTTCTGCAGGGTCATGCCCACTTCGAAGGGGATCATCTTCGACAGGCGATCGGCCAGGCCATAGGACTTGCCCTGCACCCGCGCCACGTCGCGCACCACCGCCTTGGCCGCCATGGTGCCGAAGGTGATGATCTGGCTCACCGCCTCGCGGCCGTACAGGTCGGCCACGTACTCGATCACCCGGTCGCGACCGTCCATGCAGAAGTCGACGTCGAAGTCGGGCATGGAGATCCGTTCGGGGTTGAGGAAGCGCTCGAACAGCAGGTCATAGGCCAGCGGATCGAGGTCGGTGATCTTCAGCACATAGGCCACCAGGGAGCCGGCACCCGAGCCCCGGCCGGGGCCGACCGGCACGCCGTTGTTCTTCGCCCACTTGATGAAGTCCATCACGATGAGGAAGTAACCGGGGAAGCCCATCTGGATGATGATGTCGAGCTCGAAGTTGAGTCGGTCGACATACTCCTGGCGCTTCTCTTCGTAGTTCGGCGTGGTCTCGCGCGGCCAGAGCACGGCCAGGCGCTCTTCCAGGCCCTCGAAGGACACATGGCGCAGGTAGTCGTTGATGGTCATCCCGTTGGGAATCGGGAAGTTGGGCAGGAAATACTTGCCCAGCTGGATCTCGATGTTGCAGCGCTTGGCGATCTCGACGGTATTTTCCAGCGCCTCGGGCAGGTCGCTGAACAGCTCGGCCATCTCGGCCGCCGACTTCAGGTACTGCTGGTCGCTGTACTTGCGCTCGCGACGGGGAT
Source organism: Pseudomonas sp. BAV 4579 (assembly GCF_009765395.1). Classification (NCBI taxonomy): domain Bacteria; kingdom Pseudomonadati; phylum Pseudomonadota; class Gammaproteobacteria; order Pseudomonadales; family Pseudomonadaceae; genus Pseudomonas; species Pseudomonas sp. BAV 4579. Next base: position 17,168 of record NZ_WHOV01000025.1, read on the forward strand.
CGTCCAGCGGGCGGCCCTCGCCGATGCAGACGCGGGTCTCGTGGGCCTCGAAGTCCTCGGCCTTGAGAAAGCGCACGTCGTTGGTCGCCACCAGGGCGCCACCGCAGCGATCGGCCAGGGCCACGGCGGCATGCAGGTGCTCTTCGTCACCGACGCGCTCGGTGCGCTGCACCTCCAGATAGAAGCGCTCCTGGAAGACCTGCTGCCATTCCGCGAACAACTGGTCGGCCAGGGCCAGGTCGCCTTCGAGCAGCGCCAGGCCGATCTCGCCTTCCTTGGAACCGGACAGGGCGATCAGGCCTTCGCTGGCTTCCTTGACCCAGTCGCGCTGGATGACGATCTGGCCATCCTGCTGACCTTCCTGGAAGCCCCGCGACAGCAGCTCGGTGAGGTTGCGATAGCCCTTGGCGTTCATGACCAACAGGGTCATGCGGCTCAGCGGCGCATCGCCATCGCGACCGGCCAGCCAGATGTCGGCGCCGGCGATGGGCTTGATCCCGGCGCCCATGGCGGCCTTGTAGAACTTGACCAGGGAACAGAGGTTGCCCTGGTCGGTCACCGCCACGGCCGGCATTCCGGCCGCTTCGGCGGCCTTGACCAGCCCCTTCACCCGCACGATCCCGTCGACCAGGGAGTATTCCGTGTGCAGACGCAGGTGGACGAAGGATGCGGACATGGCAGAGACCCCTTGATGCATGAGGCGCGAGATTGTACTGGATTGTCGACCCAGGGTCAGACCGCCGCGACGGCCGTCAGTAGGTCGCGATGATCTGGGTGGAGGCCTGGGTCTCGAGGGCGTGCCAGGCGTCACGTACCGGCGCGAAGGAACGCCGATAGATGGGCGTGGGCCCCAGGCGCCTGAGCGCCTCCAGGTGCTCGGCGGTGGGATAGCCCTTGTGCCCGGCCAGGCCATAGCCCGGATAGAGGGCATCCAGCACCTGCATCTCGCGATCGCGGGTCACCTTGGCCAGGATGGAGGCCGCGGCGATCGCCGGGACCTGGCTGTCGCCCTTCACCACCGGAGAACTGGGCACCGCCAGCTTGGGACAGCGATTGCCATCGATCAGGGCCAGCCGCGGCTGCACCTGCAGCCCTTCCACCGCGCGCTGCATGGCCAGCATGGTGGCGTGTAGGATGTTCAGCTGGTCGATCTCGGCGACTTCGGCACGGGCCACGCACCAGGCCAGGGCCTTTTCCTGGATCTCGTCGAACAGGGCTTCGCGGCGCGCCAGCGACAGCTTCTTCGAATCGTTCAGGCCGAGGATGGGCTTGCCCGGATCGAGGATCACCGCGGCCGTGACCACGGCGCCGCACAGCGGACCGCGGCCGACTTCATCCACCCCGGCGACCAGTGCCTCGACCAGGTTGAAATCCAGGCCCAGTTGCATCAGCTGCGCGACCGCAGGAGATCCAGCACGGCAGCGGCCGCCTGCACCGAGGCATCGCGCCTCAGACTGTGATGGATGGCCGCGAAGCTATCGGTCTGCTGCTGGGGCTGTTCCAGCAACGGCCGAAGCTCGGCCACCAGCCGTTTCGGCGTCGCCTCGTGCTGGATCAGCTCGGGCACCAGCTTGCGTCCGGCCAGCAGGTTCGGCAGCGAAATGTAGGGACTCTTCACCAGCTGCTTGAGGATCAGATAGGTCAGGGGCGCCACCCGATAAGCGACCACCATGGGCCGCTTGAATAGTAGCGTCTCCAGGGTGGCGGTGCCCGAGGCGATCAGCACGCCGTCGCAGGCGGCCAGCACCTCATGGGAACGGCCATCGGTCAGCAACAGCGGCAAGGGCGGCCGCCCTTCCAGCAGTTGCTCCACCTGCGCCCGCCGCGCGGCATTGGCACAGGGCAACACGAAGCGCATGTCGGGTCGCACGGCCAGCAACTGGGCGGCAGCGTCAAGGAAGAGCGCACCGAGACGCCCTACTTCACCGCCGCGACTACCCGGCAACAGGGCGACGACCTGGCCCTCTTCCGGCAAGCCCAGGGCCTGCCGGGCCGCCAGGCGATCGCTGTCCAGGGGAATGGTATCGGCCAGCGGATGGCCGACGAAGCGCACCGGCACCTGCTGTTCTTCGTAGAAGCGCGCCTCGAAGGGGAACAGGGTCAGCATCAGGTCGCAGCCATCGCGGATCTTGAGTACGCGCTTCTGCCGCCAGGCCCAGACCGAGGGACTGACGTAATGCACGGCGGGAATGCCCGCGCGATGCAGCTGGGCTTCGATCTCGAGGACGAAGTCCGGGGCGTCGATACCGATGAAGACATCGGGACGGGCGTCGAGCAACTCGGCGATCAGCGCCTTGCGCCGCCCCAGGAGTTCGCGCAGGCGGCCGAGCACCTCGACCAGCCCCATGACCGCCAGGCGCTCCATGGGAAACTCGGACACCAGGCCCTCGGCTTCCATCCGCGGACCGCCCACCCCTATGAAGGAGATATTCGGGTGTTGCTCACGCAACGCCTGCATCAGGCCTGCGCCCAGCAGATCACCCGACGCCTCCCCGGCCACCAGCGCCACACGCAGCGGGCGCTGGGCGAATTCAGCGGGTGATGCCACGCGTCGCACTCAGGATGGAATCGCGGAACACCGCCACTTCGGGAAACTGCTGAGCCACCGGCTCCAGCTCGCGCAGGGCGTCATCGACTGTCAGGCCCTGGCGGTAGACCACCTTGTAGGCGCGACGCAATTCCTTGATGGCTTCGGCCGAGAAACCCCGCCGCCGCATGCCTTCGAAGTTCATGCTGCGGGCTTCCGCCGGATTGCCGAACACCGTGACATAGGCCGGCACATCCTTGCCAATGGCCGTGCCCATGCCGGAAAAGCTGTGGGCGCCGATGCGGCAGAATTGATGCACCAGGGTATAGCCGGACAGGATCGCCCAGTCATCGACATGCACGTGCCCGGCAAGGGCCGTGTTGTTGACCAGGATGCAATGATTGCCGATCACGCTGTCATGGCCGATGTGCACATAGGCCATCAGCAGATTGTGATCGCCAATGGTCGTCTCTTCCCGATCCTGCACGGTACCGCGATGGATGGTGACGCCTTCGCGGATGGTGTTGTGATCGCCGATCCGCAGCCGGGTCGGTTCGCCCTGATACTTGAGGTCAGGGGTGTCCTCGCCGATCGACGAGAACTGGAAGATACGATTGTGACGCCCGATCACGGTCGGCCCCTTGAGGATGACGTGAGGACCGACGATGGTCCCCTCGCCAAGCTCGACATCGGGTCCGATGATCGACCAGGGGCCGACCTGGACATCGGCAGCGAGCCGTGCCTTGGGGTCGACGATAGCCCTGGGGTCAATCAACGTCATAGCTTGCGTTCCGCACAGATGATTTCAGCCGAGCAGACCGGCTTGTCGTCCACACTGGCGTGGCATTCGAACTTCCAGATACCGCGCTTGGTGCTGATGAAGCGAGCGTCGAGCATCAGCTGATCACCCGGCGTCACCGGCTGGCGAAAACGCAGCTTATCCGATCCGACGAAGTAGTACAGCGTGCCATCGGCCGGCGAGGAATTCATCATCTTGAAGCCGAGCACGCCGGCGGCCTGCGCCATGGCCTCGACGATCAGTACGCCCGGCATGATCGGGTGCTGGGGAAAATGGCCGGTGAAGAACGGCTCGTTGATGCTGACGTTCTTGTAGGCGCGAATGCGCTTGGCTTCGATATCCAGCTCCAGCACGCGATCCACCAACAGAAAGGGATAGCGATGCGGGAGATATTCACGGATCTCGTTGATGTCCATCATGGTCGGGGAAGGCCTGTTAAGAAAGGGGAACATCCGATGCAGATCAAGCATCAGAAGCAGCGTCATCCCGCGAGGTCACGGTAGCAACGATTTTTTCCAGATGTTGCAGACGGCGGGCCATGTCGTCGAGGTGACGAATCCGCGCGGCGCTCTTCTTCCATTCACCGGCCGGCTGCATGGCCGTGCCGGAGGAATAGGCGCCAGGCTCGGTAATCGAGCGGGTCACCATGGTCATACCGGTGACGAACACGTGGTCGCACACCTCGATATGACCGACCATGCCCACGCCGCCGGCGATGGTGCAGTGTTTGCCGATCTTGGTACTGCCAGAGATGCCGACGCAGGCGGCCATGGCGGTGTGCTCACCGACCTGGACGTTGTGCGCGATCATGATCTGGTTGTCGAGCTTGACGCCATCGCTGATGACCGTGTTCGCCAGGGCGCCGCGGTCGATGGTGGTGTTAGCACCGATCTCGACGTCGTCGCCGATCAGCACGCCACCCAGCTGGGCGATCTTCTGCCACTGGCCACGCTCGTTGGCGAAGCCGAAGCCTTCGGCGCCGATCACGGCCCCGGATTGCACGACGGCGCGCGCGCCGATGGTCACATCGTGATAGAGCGTGACTCGCGGCGCCAGCCAGCTATCGGCGCCGATGACGCTGCGCGCACCCACCACGCAGTGAGCACCGAGACTGACGCCTGCGCCGATGCATGCCTGCGCCTCGATCACCACATAGGGACCGATGGCGGCGGTCGGATCGACCTGGGCATCCGCCGCGACCAGCGCCGTGGGATGGATGCCGGCCGCACTGCGCGGCTTGCGATCGAACAGATGGGAAAGGCGCGCATAGGCCAGATAGGGATTCGCCAGGATCAGGGCGTCGCCGGCGTAGCCGTCGGCGTCCTTGTCCGTCAGCAGCACGGCCCCGGCCTGGGTATCGGCCAGGTAACGGCGGTACTGCGGATTGGCGAGAAAACTCAACTGGTCAGGACCGGCCTCAGGCAGGGTAGCCAGACCGGCGACCAGGCGCTCGGACGAACCGCGTAGTTCCACGGTCAACTGGCGGCTTTCCAGCCACTGCGCCAGTTCGCCCAGCGTAAAGGTGCTATGACTCATCAACGACCCGCGTTCATGCGCTCGATGACCTGGCGCGTGATGTCGTATTGCGGCTTCACGTCCACCACGGCGCCACGTTCGAGCACCAGATCGTAATCACCCTTCTTCAGCACCTCTTCCACGGCCTTGTCCAGGCGCGGCTTGAGCAGCTTGAGCATGTCGCGATCCAAGGCGGCCTTGGCGTCGTTGAGTTCCTTGGACTGGAACTGGAAATCACGGGCCTTCTGGCGGAAGTCGTTCTCCAGGCGGGTGCGCTCGGCCTGGGCCAGCTTGTCACCGCCCTTGTTGAGCTTGTCCTGGATGTCCTTGGCGGAGCTTTCCAGGCCCTTGAGCTTGTTCAGCTGGGGACCGAACTTCTTCTCGGAGTCCACGGCGTACTTCTTGGCGGCGTCGGATTCCAGCAGGGCCATCTGGTAGTTCAGGACAGCGATCTTGGTATCGGCGAACACCGGAGCGGCGACGAGAACGGCAGCGAACAGAGCGTAACGGGTGTACTTTTGCACAGTTGACTCCTGCGTAAAGCGCAAAGGTGTTGCCTGGGTCAGAACGTCTGACCCAGCGAGAACTGGAAGACCTGCGGATCGGAGTTGGTCGGCTTCTTGACCGGGACGCCCAGGCTGAAGCTCAGCGGCCCCAGGGCGGTCACCCAGGTCACGCCGACGCCAACGGAACTGGCCATGTTGGAGAAACTGATGTCTCCGCAATTCTTGGTTCCATCAAGGCCGTCGGGTGTCTTGTAACAGTTCCCCGTCGAGAACACGTTACCTACGTCCCAGAACAACACAGTGCGCAGGGATTTCTGATCCTTCACGAAGGGCAGCGGGAACAGATACTCCACGCCGCCGGTGATGAGCACGTTGCCACCGAAGGCTTCGGACTTGTCGCGATCGCGGTAACCCTGACCCTTTCCGGCATAAGTCGGCGGATTTCCCGGCGGCGTCGTACGTGGACCCAGGCTGCTGTCCTCGAACCCCCTCACCGAATTGAAACCACCGGCGTAGTAATTCTCGTAAAACGGCAGGCCGTCGGTGCTGCCATAGCTGTCGCCATAGCCCAGCTCGGTGTGGAAGCGCAGCGCCGTATTGTCGGTCAGCGGGGTGAATAGCTGGCCACGGTAGTCGAGCTTGTAGAAGCTCAGGTCGCTACCCGGGATGGTGACCTGGCCAGTCATGCTTTGGGAGGCCCCACGGGTCGGCAGCACGCCACGGTTCAGCGTCGAGCTCGACCAGCCGATGCTGGCCTTGAAGTTGGTGAAATCCTTACCTTCGCGATCGACGAAGTCGTAGATCTCGTCGGCACTGTAGGTACCCGGATTGATCTCGTCGTTCTGCACGCTCAGACCATAGGTCAGGCGCGAGGTCTCGCTGATCGGATAGCCCAGGGTGACACCGGTGCCCAGGCTGTTGATCGAGTAGTAGGAGACGTCGCTGTCGTACAGTTTGCTGTAGTCGGTGCTGCGATAGAAGATGTTGTAGCCCAGGCTCACGCCATCCGGCGTGAAGTAGGGATCGGTGAAGCTGAAGTTGTAGCGACTCTGGTACTGGGAACGGGTCAGACCGATGCTGACCTGGTTGCCGGTACCGAGGAAGTTGTTCTGGCTGATGGAACCACCGAGGATCAGACCGGCGCTCTGGGCGAAGCCGATACTGGCGGTGATGGAGCCCGACGGCTGCTCCTCGACGTTGTAGTTGACGTCGACCATGTCGTCGGTGCCCGGTACCTGGGGCGTCTCGACCTTGACTTCCTTGAAGTAGCCCAGGCGCTCGAGGCGGGTCTTGGACTGGTCGATGAGATAGGTGGAAGCCCAACCGCCTTCCATCTGACGCATCTCGCGACGCAGCACCTCGTCCTCGGTCTTGGTGTTGCCGCGGAAGTTGATGCGATTGACGTAGGCACGCTTGCCCGGATCGACCACATAGGTCAGGGACACGCTGTGGTCGTCGTCATGGGGCTCAGGCAGACCGTTGACGTTGGCGAAGGTATAGCCTTCGTTGCCCAGTCGACGGGTGATCAGATCCGAGGTGCTGGTCATGACCTTGCGCGAGAAGACCTGGCCCGGCTGGACCAGCATCAGTTTGCGCAGCTCTTCCTCCGGCACCTTGAGGTCGCCGGACAGCTTGACTTCACGAACGGTGTACTTCTGCCCTTCGTTGACGTTGACGGTGATGTAGACGTGCTTCTTGTCGGGCGTGATGGACACCTGGGTCGAGGTGATGTCCATGTTGATGTAGCCGCGGTCCAGGTAATGGGAGCGCAGGCGCTCGAGGTCACCTGACAACTTTTCCCGGGAGTACTTGTCATCGTTACGGAAGAACGACAACCAGTTGCTCGGCTTGAGTTCGAACAGCGAGGTCAGGTCATCTTCGGGGAAGACCGTGTTGCCCACCACGTTGACGTGGGAGATGGTCGCAACCTCGCCCTCGTTGATGGTGATCTTCAGCTGCACCCGGTTACGGGGCTGAGGCACCACTTCGGCGTCGATGCTGGCGGAATAACGGCCCTGGGCGACGTACTGGCGCAGCAATTCGTTGCGCACGCCTTCCAGCGTCGCACGCTGGAAGATCTCGCCTTCGGCGAGGCCGGCCTGCTTGAGACCCTTCATCAGGTCGTCGCTGGAGATCGCCTTGTTGCCTTCCAGGGTGATGCTGGAAATGGAGGGACGCTCGACCAGGTTCACGACCAGGACGTTACCGTCACGACCCAGCTGGATGTCCTGGAAGAATCCGGTACGGAAGAGCGAGCGCGAGGCTTCGGCCAACTTGTTGTCGTCGACGGACTCGCCGACATTGAGCGGCAGGGCACCGAAGACGCTGCCGGACGATACTCGTTGCAGTCCGTTGACGCGGATATCGGAGATGGTGAAGGACTCGGCGTGTACCTCGCCGATCATCAGCGCGGCTATTACCGCAGGTAGCAGCAGGCGTTTCATGAGTCCCTTTTATTCCAACTGGCAAATAAAGAATCTGCCGCACTGGGCGGCAGATTCGGCAATCAGCAGAGTGTCAGAGGCGACCGAGGTCATTGACCAAGGCCAGCAGCATCACACCCACGACGAGGCTAATACCGATCTGCATGCCCCATGTCTGTACACGCTCGGACAAGGGCCGCCCGCGAATCCACTCGACGAAGTAGAAGACCAGATGACCACCGTCGAGCACAGGGATAGGCAACAGATTCAGAACCCCCAGGCTTATGCTCAGGTACGCCAGAAAATTGAGGAAATCCCCCAGGCCTGACTGAGCTGAAGCGCCCGCCACTTTAGCAATGGTTATCGGCCCGCTCAAGTTTTTTACCGACAGCTCTCCCAAGAGCATCTTCTTCAGGGAAACCAGCGTCAGCACGCTCATCTGCCAGGTTCGGCCGATACCTTCGCCTACGGCAGCCACGGGTCCATAGCTGATTTCGCGAACCATTTCCGCTGGCCACTTGACCGGCGCCACACCCGCACCGAGGTAACCGCTCTCGGTGGAATCGACGCGCCGCGCGCCCAGGCGCAGGGTCAGGTCCCGCTGCTGGCCCGCGCGCTCATAGGTCAGTCTGACCTGCTGACCGGGATGCCCCCGCACCCAGTCCACGGCCTGTTGCCAGTCGCCGATGGAGGTATCGTTCAGGGCGATCAGACGGTCCCCCGCCTGCAGGCCGGCCGCTTTCGCCGGGCCGGCCGGATCCAGTTCGGCGAAGACCGCCGGAATCTGCGGTCGCCAGGGCTTCAGGCCCAGGGCCTGGATCGGATCCGGATCTTCCGCACCGCGCAACCAGGCATCGAGCTGGATGACAGTGTTCTGCTCGGCGGTGGTACCTGGCACCCGGTAGCGCAGGCGCAGCGGACCGCTTTCACCCAGGCGATCGACCAGCCGCAGATTGACCGCCGACCAGCTGTCTACCGCCGCATCATCGACCGCGGTCAACTCTGCGCCGACGGGAATGCCCGCGGTGGCAGCCGGAGTATCGGCCGCGATCGCTCCCACGACCGGGCGCGGCTGTTGGGAGCCAAGCATGGCCAGCAGCCAGAAGAACAGGATGGCGAGCAGGAAGTTGGCGATCGGCCCGGCGGCGACGATGGCGATACGCTGGCGGACCGTCTTGCGATTGAAGGCGGCATGCTGCTCTGCGGGCGCCACTGGCGCCTCGCGCTCGTCCAGCATCTTCACATAGCCGCCCAGCGGAATTGCGGCCACCACGAATTCGGTGCCGTGGCGGTCGTGCCAGCGCAGCAGCGGCTTGCCGAAACCTACGGAAAAGCGCAGGACCTTGACACCGCAACGCCGCGCCGTCCAGAAATGGCCATACTCGTGGATGGTCACCAGGACGCCCAGGGCGATCAGGGTTCCCATAATCGTATAAAGGATGGACATTGGCTGCCTCCGCTACCTTAGTGTGCAGATTCTGCGGACTCGCAGGCCGGGTGTCGAGGCGCAGGATCAGCGTCTCGACAGCCACTCCCGAGCCAGCTGCCGAGCGGTACTGTCGGCCGCGAAGACCGCATCAAGATCGGTGGCCGCACCGGGCTCGACAGCCTTGAGTACCGACTCGATCAGCAGCGGAATCTCGGTGAAGCCCAGCCGGCCTTCGAGAAAGGCGTCGACGGCAACCTCGTTGGCCGCGTTGAGCGTCGCTGGCATGCAACCGCCCGCCTGAGCCGCTTCTCGTGCCAGGCGCAGGCAGGGAAAGCGCTCTTCGTCGGGCCGCTCGAAATCGAGGCGGCCGATCTCGAACAGATCCAGGGCCGCAACACCGGAGTCGATCCGTTCGGGCCAGGCCAGGGCATGGGCGATCGGGGTGCGCATGTCGGGATTGCCCAGCTGGGCCAGCACTGATCCATCCACGTAGTCCACCAGCGAATGGATCACGCTCTGGGGATGGATGACCACCTCGACCTGCTCCGGAGTCGCCTCGAACAGCCAGCAGGCCTCGATCAGCTCCAGCCCCTTGTTCATCAGGGTGGCCGAATCCACCGAAATCTTGCGCCCCATCGACCACTTGGGATGGGCACAGGCCTGGTCCGGCGTCACGCCGGCCAGCTGCTCGGCCGGCGTCTCGCGGAACGGACCACCCGAGGCGGTGAGCAGGATGCGCCTTACCCCCTTGCGCGCCAGTCCCGGCGTTGCCGGATCAGCCAGACACTGGAAGATGGCATTGTGCTCGCTGTCGATGGGCAGCAGGGTCGCGCCACTGGCCTGCACCGCCTCGATGAAGAGCGCCCCGCTCATGACCAGGGCCTCCTTGTTGGCCAGCAGCACGCGCTTGCCGGCCTTGACCGCGGCCAGCGTCGGCTTCAGACCCGCCGCGCCGACGATAGCCGCCATGACGGTATCGACCTCCGGGTGAGCCGCGATGGCCTCCAGGCCACCCTCCCCTACCAGGATCTCGGGGCGCCGCTCGACGTCCTGCAGCAGGCCGGCCAACTGTTCGGCGGAGGCCTGGTCCGGCACGACTGCATAGACCGGCTGGAAACGCCGGCAAAGTTCAGCCAGCTCCTGCAGCCGACGATGTCCGCTGAGGGCGAAGATACGATAGCGATCAGGATGCCGGGCCACGACATCTAGGGTGCTGGCGCCGATGGAGCCGGTCGCACCCAGCACGCAAAGCTGCTGAGGACTCACTGGACACCCCAGCCAGCCCACCAGAGCAGCAGGGCAAATAGCGGAACGGCAGCCGTGAGGCTGTCGATGCGATCCAGCACGCCACCGTGCCCGGGCAGCAGCTGGCTGCTGTCCTTGAGGCCGGCCTGGCGCTTGAACATGCTCTCGGTGAGATCGCCGACTACGGAAATCAGCACCACGCAGGCGGCGCCGATGAGCACCTGCAGGAGATCACCCAGACCCCAGCCACGCACCAGGCCGAGCACCAGGGTCGCCACCAGCGCGGCGGCCAGGCCGCCGTAGAGGCCTTCCCAGCTTTTGCCCGGACTCACGGCCGGCGCCAGCTTGCGCTTGCCGAAGGCCCGCCCGGAGAAATAGGCGAAGATGTCGGCCAGCCACACCAGCATCATCACCTCGAGAATCAGCAGATTGCCACCCGGTGCCGCCTTGAGCAGCATCAGCCCCTGCCAGGCCGGAACCAGCACCACCAGACCGATCAGCAGGCGCCGCCAGGAAGCCTGCCAGGCCCGGGCGCTGTCGGGATAGGTGAGCACCAGCACGGTCGCATAGAGCCACCAGGCCAGACTGATGAACAGCAGACCATGGGCACCGCCGGGCAACCACCAGCAGAGCAACAGCGCCAGCGCGACCACGGCGACATAGGCGCAACGCAGCGGCTGGGTTTCCAGACCCGCCAGGCGCGCCCACTCCCAGGCACCCAGGACCACGACCGCACCGATGAACAGGGCGAAGGTTGCCCCTTCCAGCCAGAAAAATCCGGCCAGGGCGATGGGCAGGAGCACCATCGCCGTGATAACTCGCTGCTTGAGCATTAGGCGCGTAGCTCCGCTTCCACCTGTTCGCAGGTCCGGCCGAACCGCCGCTGGCGGGTGGCGAAGTCGGCCAGCGCGGCATGCATGGCCTCGTGCTTGAAGTCCGGCCAGAACAGGTCGGAGAAATACAGCTCGGCATAGGCGATCTGCCAGAGCAGGAAGTTGCTCACCCGCCGCTCGCCGCCGGTGCGGATGCACAGGTCGGGCAGTGGCAGGTCAGCCGTCGCCAGACGGCCTTGCAACAGCTCAGGAGTGATCTCACCCGGCTCCAGCGTGCCCTGCTGAACTTGCAGCGCCAGCTGCTGGGCGGCCTGGGTGATGTCCCACTGCCCCCCGTAGTTCGCCGCGATCTGCAGCACGAACCGGGTGTGATGGGCCGTGAGTGCCTCGACTTCCGCCATGGCCGCCTGCAGTTCCGGATGGAACAGCGAGCGATCGCCGATGATGCGCAGCCGGATGCCGTTCTGATGCAGCTTCTTGGCCTCCCGCCGCAGGGCGGAAAGGAAGAGTTCCATCAGGGCGCCGACCTCGTCGGCCGGACGCCGCCAGTTCTCGCTGGAGAAGGCGAACAGGGTCAGCACCTCGACGCCCGCATCGCCGCACACCTCGATGACCGCGCGCACGGCGTCCACTCCGGCCTTATGACCGGCGACGCCCGGCAGCAGCCGTCGGCGTGCCCAGCGATTGTTCCCATCCATGATGATCGCCACGTGACGCGGCACCACCTTGCCTGGCTTGCTCATGCCCATGTACGTCCCAACCGTTGTCAAACAGCCATCAAGTCGGCTTCCTTGGCCTCCAGAGCCTTGTCCACCTCGGCGACGAATTTATCAGTCAGCTTCTGGACTTCATCCTGAGCGCGACGATCCTCGTCTTCACTGATTTCCTTTTCCTTGAGCAGATCCTTGAGCTGGGCCAGGGCATCGCGGCGGATGTTGCGCACGGAAACCCGCGCCTGCTCGGCCTCGGCACGCGCCTGCTTGGTAAAGCCCTTGCGAGTCTCTTCGGTCAGGGCCGGCATCGGCACGCGAATGGTGGTACCGGCGGTGGCCGGATTGAGGCCCAGATCGGAGGTCATGATGGCCTTCTCGACCGCCTGGATCATGCTCTTGTCGAACACGTTCAGCGCCAGGGTCCGCGAATCCTCGACGTTGACATTGGCTACCTGACGCAGCGGAGTATCGCTGCCGTAGTAGGACACCATGACGCTGTCCAGGATGCTCGGATGAGCGCGTCCGGTACGGATCTTGGCAAAGGCGTGGCCCAGGGCTTCCAGGGTCTTGGTCATGCGCGCCTGCGCATCCTTCTTGATCTCGTTGATCATGCTGCTCCCTCCTCGATCAGGGTGCCCTCACCTCCGCCCACCACGATATTGAGCAGGGCGCCGGGCTTGTTCATGTTGAAAACCCGCAAGGGCATGTTGTGATCACGGCAGAGACAGATGGCCGTGAGATCCATGACACCCAGCTTGCGGTCGAGCACCTCGTCGTAGGTCAGGCGCTCGAATTTTTCGGCGTTGGGATCCTTGAAGGGATCTGCCGTGTATACACCATCCACCTTGGTGGCCTTGAGCACCAGATCGGCTTCGACCTCGATGGCGCGCAGGCAGGCGGCGGAATCGGTGGTAAAGAACGGATTGCCGGTCCCGGCGGAGAAGATGACGACCTCGCCATCCTTCAGTTGACGCAGGGCCTTGCGGCGATCGTACTGGTCGGTCACGCCGACCATGGAGATGGCGGACATCACCGTGGCGGGAATATTGGAACGCTCGAGCGCGTCGCGCATGGCCAGGGCGTTCATCACGGTTGCCAGCATGCCCATGTGGTCGCCGGTCACCCGGTCCATACCCACGGCGGACAGCGCCGCACCGCGGAACAGGTTGCCACCGCCGATCACCAGACCGACCTGGACACCGATGCCCACCAGCTGGCCGATCTCCAGCGACATGCGATCCAGCACCTTCGGATCGATCCCGAAGTCTTCACTTCCCATCAGGGCTTCGCCACTGAGCTTCAGCAGAATACGCTTGTAACGGGGTTGGCGACCACTCATCTGCTGTGCCATTCACTCTCTCCTGTGGCGATGAACTTATACGGGGGGTTTTGATCCTGCGATAGGAAAGCGCAACCGCAGTTGCGTTCACTCCAATCGGCAAAAAACTCCTTGGAAGACCAGAAATCAGACCTGCCTTCCAATTTGACAAAGAGGCCGCGCGCTCGAAGCGGGCGGCCTCCTGGTCAACGGCGGATGCCGGTGTTACTGCTTGCTGGCAGCCAGCTGGGCAGCGACTTCGGCAGCGAAGTCGACTTCAGCCTTCTCGATGCCTTCGCCTACTTCGTAACGCACGAAGGAAACGATTTCGGCGCCGGCCTTCTTGGCCAGTTCACCGACCTTGACTTCCGGATCCTTGATGAAGGGCTGCTCAACCAGGCTGGCTTCGCCCAGGAACTTGTTGATACGACCCTTGACCATGTTCTCCACGATGTTTTCCGGCTTGCCGGCGATCTTGTCGGCATTCAGCGCCAGGAAGATTTCCTTTTCCTTGGCGACGGCTTCTTCGGAAACCTGGGAGGGACTCAGGAACTGGGGATTGCTCGCCGCGACATGCATGGCGATTTCCTTGGCCAGTTCGGCGGTGCCACCCTGCAGGGTAACGACCACACCGATGCGGTGACCGTGGAGGTAGGCGCCAACGACATCGCCTTCGACACGGGTCAGGCGACGGATGTTGACGTTCTCGCCGCACTTGGCGACCAGCGCCTCACGGGCGCTTTCCTGAGCGGCGATCAGCGGAGCGGCATCGCTCATCTTCTCGGCGAAGGCCTTGTCCAGGCTGGCGGCGACGAAGCCCTTGAAGTCGTCCTGCAGAGCCAGGAAATCGGTCTGGGAATTGACTTCGATGATGACGGCAGCCTTGTGGTCGTCAGCGACCTTGACCGCGATGGAACCTTCGGCAGCCACGTTACCGGCTTTCTTGGCAGCCTTGATGGCGCCAGCGGCACGCATGTCGTCGATGGCTTTCTCGATGTCGCCACCGGCAGCGGTCAGGGCCTTCTTGCAATCCATCATGCCTTGGCCGGTGCGCTCGCGCAGTTCTTTGACCAGGGCTGCAGTGATTTCTGCCATGTTTGAAATCCTCTTGAATCGGTTTCGAGGTCACTCCGCACGCAGGCGGAGCCAATGAAACGCCAGTAGGCAAAAAGGGGGCTAGGCCCCCTTCTCGCACGTCGAACCGCTCGACCCTAGGGTCGAAATGCTCAGCCCTCGACGGCTTCGGCAGCGGGTTCTTCGACGAACTGCTCGTTGGCACCGCCGTTGCTGCCACCACGGATCACGGCATCGGCAACGCTGCTCAGGTACAGAGTAACGGCGCGGAAGGCGTCATCGTTGCCGGGGATGATGTAGTCAACACCTTCCGGGCTGCTGTTGGTATCGACGACGCCGATGACCGGGATGCCCAGCTTGTTGGCTTCGGTGATGGCGATGCGCTCGTGGTCAACGTCGACCACGAACAGGGCATCCGGCAGACCGCCCATGTCCTTGATACCACCCAGGCTGCGCTCGAGCTTTTCGAGGTCGCGGGTGCGCATCAGGGCTTCTTTCTTGGTCAGCTTGTCGAAAGTACCGTCCTGGGACTGGACTTCCAGATCGCGCAGACGCTTGATCGAGGCACGGATGGTCTTGTAGTTGGTCAGCATGCCGCCCAACCAGCGATGATCGACGAAGGGCTGACCGCAACGCGCGGCTTCTTCGCGAACGATCTTGCCGGCGGCGCGCTTGGTGCCGACGAACAGGATCTTGTTCTTGCCGGACGCCAGGCGCTCAACGAAGGTCAGGGCCTCGTTGAACATCGGCAGGGTCTTTTCGAGGTTGATGATGTGGATCTTGTTACGCGCGCCGAAGATGTACTTGCCCATCTTCGGGTTCCAGTAACGGGTTTGGTGGCCGAAATGCACGCCGGCTTTCAGCATGTCACGCATGGAGACTTGAGACATTTAGATGTTCCTCGTAGTCGGGTTGGGCCTCCACGCATCCCAATGACCAACTTCCCATCGGGAAGCACCCAGGTCATCGTGTCGATGCGTGTGTGGGGTTAGGAGCGCTGAAGGGCATAGCCCCGAAAAAGCGCGCGACTTTATATCACGCCCTGCCGGATACCACCAGCGGCGATTGCCGCATGCCGGAGGTCCGGGGTACCGCCGGCAGCCACAGTGCGGGCGCCGGCTCTGATAGAATAGCGGATCGAAAGCTGACACCCGGCGTGATACCTAGAGATTTCCGATGACCGTCATCCTCAAGACCCCTGAAGACATCGCCAAGATGCGCATCGCCGGCCAGCTGGCCGCCGAAGTGCTCGAAATGCTGGACGAACACGTGCGTCCCGGCATCACCACCGAAGAACTGGATCGGCTGGCCCACGACTATATCGTCAACGTGCAGCAGGCCATCCCCGCCCCGCTGAACTACAAGGGCTATCCGAAATCCATCTGCACCTCGCTGAACCACGTGGTCTGCCACGGCATTCCCAATGACAAGCCGCTCAAGAGCGGCGACATCATGAACGTGGACATCACCGTCATCAAAGACGGCTACCACGGCGACACCAGCAAGATGTACCTGGTGGGCGACGTACCCGAATGGGCCGACCGGCTCTGCCAGGTCACCCAGGAATGCCTCTACAAGGGCATCGACCTGGTGCGCCCCGGCGCGCGCCTGGGCGATATCGGCGAGGTGATCCAGAAGCACGCCGAGAAGAACGGTTTCTCGGTGGTTCGCGAATACTGCGGCCACGGGATCGGCAAGGGCTTCCACGAGGAGCCGCAGGTGGTGCACTACGGCCGCGCCGGCACGGGCCTCGAGCTGCAGGCCGGGATGATCTTCACCATCGAACCGATGATCAACCAGGGCCGCTACGAGACCCGCCTGCTGGGTGATGGCTGGACCGCCATCACCAAGGACCGCAAGTTGTCCGCGCAGTGGGAGCACACGGTGCTGGTCACCGAAGAGGGTTACGAGATCCTGACCCTGCGCAAGGACGAAACCTTTCCCCGCGTTTCTGCGTGAGTGAGCGCCCATGCCCCAGGTCGATTCGGAGTTGTTCGACGCCGGTCAGTTCCAGGCTGAACTTTCGCTGAAAGCCAGCCCTCTCGCAGCCTTCAAGAAATTCATCCGGGCCGCGAACGCCACTCTCGATGCCCGCTTCATAACGGGCCGCAGCGTGCGCCGGCTGGTCGAGGATCGCGCCTGGTTCATCGACCAGATGCTGATCGCCGCCTGGAATCGCTTCAGTTGGCCGGAGGATGGCATCGCCCTGCTCGCGGTGGGCGGCTATGGCCGCGGCGAGCTGCATCCGCACTCGGACATCGACCTGCTGATCCTGCTGGCCGAGGAGGAACAGGAACGCTTCCGCGAATCCATCGAGGGCTTCCTGACCCTGCTGTGGGACGTGGGCCTGGCCGTGGGGCAGAGCGTCAGATCCCTGCGCGAATGCACCACCGAGGCCCTGGCCGACCTGACGGTGATCACCAACCTGATGGAAAGCCGAACTCTCGCCGGCCCCGAGCACCTGCGCCAGGCGATGCTGGCGGCCACGAGTGTCGAGCACCTCTGGCCAGGACGCGCCTTCTATCTGGCCAAGCGCGCCGAGCAGAGTGCGCGGCATGCCAAGTACAACGACACCGAATACAACCTCGAACCCAACGTCAAGGGTTCGCCGGGCGGTCTGCGCGACATCCAGACGCTGCTGTGGATCGCCCGGCGGCAGTTCGGCACCCTCAACCTGCAGGCGCTGGTAGGCCAGGGCTTCCTGACCGAAAGCGAATGCAGCCTGCTGATCTCGGCGCAGGAATACCTGTGGAGGGTCCGCTATGCCCTGCACATGCTGGCCGGGCGCGCCGAGGATCGGCTGCTGTTCGACCACCAGCGGCGCATCGCCAGCCTGCTCGGCTACGAGGACAACGACGCCAAGCTGGCGGTAGAGCGCTTCATGCAGAAGTACTACCGGGTGGTGATGGACGTGTCCCAGCTCAGCGATGTGGTCATGCAGCACTTCGAGGAAGTGAATCTGCGCGACGAGCAGGTGCCGGTCGCGGTGACCCCGCTCAACAACAGATTCCAGATCCGCAACGGTTATCTGGAGGTGGTGCACCCCCAGGTATTCCTGCGCACGCCCTTCGCGCTGATGGAGCTGTTCGTGCTGCTGGCGCAGAATCCCGCGATCAAGGGACCCAGTGCCGGCACCATCCGTCTGCTACGCGACAGCCGTCACCTGATCGACGATGCCTTTCGCCAGGACATCCGCAACACCAGCCTCTTCATCGAACTGCTCAAGAGCGAATCCGGCATCCATCGCAACCTGCGGCGGATGAATCGCTACGGGCTGCTGGGGCTCTACCTGCCCGAATTCGGCCAGATCGTCGGCCAGATGCAGCATGACCTCTTCCACATCTATACGGTGGACGCCCACACCCTCAATCTCATCAAGCACCTGCGCAAGATGAGCTACGACGTCCTGGCGGAGAAGTATCCGCTGGCGACGCGGGTGATCCACAAGCTGCCCAAGCCGGAGCTGATCTACATCGCCGGGCTCTATCACGACATCGCCAAGGGCCGCGGTGGCGATCACTCGGAACTGGGCGCGGCAGACGTCGAAGCCTTCGGCCGCCGTCACCAGTTGCCGGAATGGGACACCCGCCTGGTCAGCTGGCTGGTGCGCAATCACCTGGTGATGTCCACCACCGCCCAGCGCAAGGATCTCTCCGACCCCCAGGTGATCCACGATTTCGCCCTGACGGTCGGAGATCACACCCACCTGGACTATCTGTACGTCCTCACCGTGGCCGACATCACCGCGACCAATCCGTCGCTGTGGAATTCCTGGCGCGCGACCCTGCTGCGCCAGCTCTATACCGAGACCAAGCGCGCCCTGCGGCGCGGCCTGGAGAATCCGGTCAATCGCGAAGAGCAGATCCGCAGCACCCAGCAATCGGCGCTGGACACCCTGATGCGGCGCGGTATCGATGCCGATGACGCCGAGCAGCTCTGGTCGCAGCTGGGCGACACCTATTTCCTGCGGCATACCGCGCTGGACGTCGCCTGGCACACCGAGGCCATCCTCGGCCATGGCGATACCGCCGAGCCGCTGGTACTGATCCGCGAGACCACCCAGCGCGATTCCGAAGGCGGCACCCAGATCTTCATCTATGCCGCGGACCAGCACGATTTCTTCGCAGTGACCGTGGCGGTGATGGACCAGCTCAACCTGAACATTCAGGACGCGCGCATCATCACCTCCAGCAGCCAGTTCACCCTGGACACCTACATCGTGCTGGATACCGATGGCGACTCGATCGGCAACAATCCCGCGCGCATCGCCCAGATCCGCGGCGGCCTGATCGAGGCGCTCAAGCATCCCGAGGAATACCCGAGCATCATCAACCGCCGCGTGACCCGCCAGCTCAAGCATTTCGCCTTCTCGCCCCAGGTGAACATCTACACCGACACCACGCGCTCGGCGAGCCTTATCGAACTGACGGCACCGGATCGACCCGGCCTGCTGGCACGGGTGGGGCGGATCTTCCTCGACTTCGACCTGTCCGTGCTCAACGCCAAGATCGCCACCCTCGGCGAGCGAGTGGAAGACGTCTTCTACGTCACCGACGCCGAGGGTCGTCCGCTGGCGGATCCCGGCCTCTGCAGCGCCCTGCAGCAGGCCCTGATCAAACAGCTGCGCGAGCCGGACAGCCAGACGCCGCCGCTCAGTCGCATCAGCATCTAGTCTCGAACGAAGGACCACCCGATGATGAATCCCACCCTCGACCTGCTGCAGCCCTATCCGTTCGAGAAGCTGCGCGCCCTCCTCGCTGGCGTGACCCCGCCGGCGGCGCTCAAGCCGATTCCGTTGTCGATCGGCGAGCCCAAGCACCCGTCACCGGCCTTCGTCGCCGAGGCCCTGACCGCCAACCTGGATCAGCTGGCGGTCTACCCGACCACCCTTGGCATCGCCGAATTGCGCGAGGCCATCGCCAGCTGGGCCGGCCAGCGCTTCGGCGTACCCGCGGGCTGGCTGGATCCGGCGCGTCACGTGCTGCCGGTGACCGGTACCCGGGAGGCGCTGTTCTCCTTTACCCAGGCGGTGGTGGATCGCAGCCAGGCGGGTCTGGTGCTGAGTCCCAACCCCTTCTATCAGATCTACGAAGGCGCGGCCCTGCTCGCCGGCGCCGAGCCCCACTACCTGCCGTGCCTGGCGGACAAGAGCTTCAATCCCGATTTCGACAGTGTGCCGGACGCGGTCTGGCAGCGCTGCCAACTGCTGTTCCTGTGCTCACCCGGCAATCCCACCGGTGCCCTGCTGCCGGTGGCGACGCTGAAAAAGCTCATCGCCCTGGCCGATCGCTATGACTTCGTGATCGCCGCCGACGAGTGCTACAGCGAACTCTACTTCGACGAAGCCAGCCCGCCGCCCGGCCTGCTCACCGCCTGCGCCGAACTGGGTCGCAGCGACTTCGCCCGCTGCGTGGTCTTCCACAGCCTGTCCAAGCGCTCCAATCTGCCGGGCATGAGATCGGGCTTCGTCGCGGGCGATGCCGCCATTCTCAAGCGCTTCCTGCTCTATCGCACCTACCACGGCTGCGCCATGCCGGTGCAGGTGCAGAAGGCCAGTGCCGTGGCCTGGCGAGACGAGGCCCATGTCCGCGAGAACCGCGAACTCTATCGGCAGAAATTCGCCGCCGTGCTGGATATCCTGCAGGGCAGCCTGGAGGTCTCGCTGCCGGATGGCGGTTTCTATCTCTGGGCCAGGACACCCGGCGATGACGAAGCCTTCGCCCGCGAGCTGTTCGCCCGCGAACACGTGACCGTGGTGCCGGGCTCCTATCTGTCGCGGGACGTCGCGGGCATCAATCCGGGCGCCGGTCGGATCCGCATGGCGCTGGTCGCGCCCCTGGCCGAATGCGTGGAGGCGGCGGAGCGCATCCGCCGCTTCTGCCAGGGCTAGCGGTTGCCCTGATCGCGCATCAGCGCGGTCTCCTGGATGTCCAACTCGCGCAGGAACTCGCTGACCACCAGGTCATCGATGACCCCGGCGATACGCAACCGATAGAGTTCGCGGCGCTGGGCGCGGATGGCGAGCAAGCGCAGCTCGCCATCCAGGGTATCCCGCAGGCGCGCCAGGGAACGGGCATCCTCGCTGTCATCGGCGGAACTCAGCTCGTCACGGAATTCGGCGATGATGCCGGCCTTGATCTCCGCTTGCAGCGCCGCCCGCGCCGGCTCGTCGGCGTCGTTCGACTCCACGTCTTCCAGCACCGCGATGGCGGCCCGGGCGGCGTTGATCCGCACCTCGCAACGCTCCCGTTCCAGCAGGTCGTTGGACTGCTCCGGCAAGCGCGCCAGCAGCAACGGAATACCGATGCTCGCCACCACCAGTGACAGCAGGATCACGCCCGCGGCGATGAACACCAGGATGTCGCGCAGGGGAAAGGGCGTGCCATCCGAAAGCATCGGCGGCAGCGACAGTACACCGGCCAGGGTCACGGCACCGCGGACCCCGCTGAGCGAGGCGATGGCAGCGATCAGGCGGGGGTCGCCCGCGATGGTGATGGGGCCGCTACCAGGCTGGGTCAGGTGCCAGTAGCCGAGGATGACCCCGAAGCGAATGGCCATGATCACCCCGTAGGCACCCAGCACATAGAGCGTCAGCCAGCCCGCGGGCGGCCAGAGCGCCTGGGACGCCGGCAGCGCGGCCGCCAGGATGTCGGGCAGTTGCAGACCCAGGATCAGGAACACCAGGCCGTTGAAGGCGAACTCCACCAGCCCCCAGACGCTGTGATTGAGCAGGCGGGTAGCGGTCTGTCGCGGCAGCAGGTCGACCCGGCTCTGCATCATTCCGGCGGCCACGGCGGACAGGATGCCGGAAACGCCCAGTCGCTCCGCTAGCACATAGGCGGCGAAGGGCAGCAACAGCATGAAGACGACATGGGGCGCGGCGTCGCTCCAGCCGCGTTTCACCACCATCCAGGCGCGCGCTTGGCCGACCAGCCAGCTCAGCACCCCGCCGACCAGCACGCCGCCCACCGCGACGATGACGAATTCCATACTGGCCTGACTCAGCGAAAAGGCGCCGGTCAGGGCCGCCGACACGGCGAACTTGAAGGTCACCAGACCCGAGGCGTCGTTGAGCAGGGCCTCGCCCTGGATGACGTGCAGCAGGGCGCTGGGCAGCCGGCCGCGGACGATGCTGGAGACCGCCACGGCATCGGTGGGCGACAGTACCGCCGCCAGGGCGAAGGCCACCGCCCAGGGCAGGTGCAGCATCCAGTGCAGGAACCAGCCGGCGCCCAGCACCGTGAGGAACACCAGGCCGAAGGCCAGGACGAAGATCGGCCGGCGCAGGCGCCAGAACTCCCGTTTGGGCATGCGCCAGCCATCGGAGAACAGCAGTGCCGGGATGAACAGCAGCAGGAAGAGTTCGGGGTCCAGGGCGACATGCAACCCCAGGGTGGGCCAGGCGAGCAAGGCGCCGACCACCACCTGGATCAGCGGCAGCGGAATGGGAATGAGATGGGCGCTGAGACGGGTGGCACCCACCATCAGCAGGAGGATCAGAGCGGTATAGAGAATCTGCACGGTGGTCTCGTGGTCAGGGCACCGGTCGCGGTACCAGATACAGGAGATGCATCCCGCGGGAGTGGGGACACGTCGACCTCGAGTTGTTGGGACTGATGTCCCCGGATTTGGTTTTACCCAAACTTTACCCGTGTCGATCTAGGCGACTCGCCGCCCTTGCGGTCTGATAGACATACCCGGTTTCATATCCCCGGGTTGCAGGAGAATGATCATGCTACGTCGCATCACTCAAGTCGTGGTGCTTGCCGGTTGCCTCGCCATCGCCGGTCAGGCGTCCGCCCACGGTCGTGGCCCTGGTCCGGCCTTTCTCGGTGCCGTAGTGGGCGCCGTGGTTGGCGGAGCCATCGTCTCCCATTCCTACGCCCGCGAGCCGGTCTATGTCGAAGGGCCACCGCCGCCGCCCCCGCCGCGCGTGGTCTATTACGAACCGGCACCGGTCTACGAATATCGCGTGGTGGAGCCGCGCCCCGTGTACTACGGCCCGCCGCCCGGCGCCTACTATTACGGCCCGCCCCCGCGCTGGTAAAGGCCCATGAAAAAACCCGCCTCTCGGCGGGTTTTTTCATGGCTGGACGCCCTAGATCACCTGGCGTCGACGCAGGACGTCGAGGATCTGCTGGACGCCCTCCTCCACCGACAGGTGCTCGGTGTCGAGCACCAGATCGGCGTCCTGCGGGGCATCGTAGGCGAAGGACAGGCCCGGGATGTTGTCACCACCGGCCGCATAGAGTCCCTGGGGATCGCGCTCGGCACAGGCCTTGGGCGATGCCTTGACATGCACGGTCAGCAGCCGCTCGGCGCCGATCAGCGCCTGGGCCTGGGCCCGGCCCTCGGCATCGGGTGCAACGAAGGCCGCCAGGGCAATCAGGCCGGCTTCGTTGAACTGGCGGGCCACCTGGGCGGCGCGCAACCAGTTCTCGCGACGACCGGCGCGATCCTGCGGCAGCCCCTTGTTCAGGTCGTGGCGCAGATTCTGGCCGTCCAGCACGAAGACCGCACGCCCGGCATCGAACAGCCGACGCTCCAGCGCATAGGCCAGGGTGGTCTTGCCGGCACCGGAGAGACCGGTAAAGAGCACCGTGGTGGGCTGCTGCCCGAAACGGGCCGCCCGCTCGCTGGTGGCGACGTGCAACTGATGCGCGCCCTGGCCGTGGCCGGTAGCGCCCACCGGTTCGGCGATGATCATGCCGGCACCCACGGTGCCGTTGGTCAGGCGGTCGATGACGATGAAGGCACCGGTGGTGCGGTTGACGCTATAGCCGTCCAGGGCGATGGCGGTATCGAGGGCCACCTTGACCCGGCCGATCTCGTTGAGCTTGAGTTCGCTGGCCGCGCCGTGCTCCAGGGTGTTGACGTCCACCGTGTGCACGATGCTCGGCAGCGAACCCGGCACATAGCTGGTGGCCCGCTTGATGTCGTACTTCTTGCCCGGGCGCATGGGCTCCTCGGCCATCCACACCAGCATGGCCTCGAAGCTGTCGGTCACCTGCGGACGATTGTCGGCATGCACCAGGACATCGCCACGGGAGATGTCGATCTCGTCTTCCATGGTCAGGGTCACCGCCTGGCCAGGACCTGCCTGCTCCAGCTCACCCTCGTAGGTGACGATGGACTTGACCCGGCTGCCCTTGCCCGACGGCAGGACCACCACGGCATCGCCCTTGGTGACCACGCCCGAGGCCAGGGTCCCGGCGAACCCACGGAAGTTAAGGTTGGGCCGGTTGACGTACTGCACCGGGAAGCGCAGGTCGTCGAGGTTGCGATCCGCAGCGATCTCGACGGTTTCGAGGATCTCCATCAGCGGCTTGCCGCTGTACCAGGGCGTCTGCTCGCTGCGATTGACCACGTTGTCGCCCTTGAGCGCCGACATGGGCACGAAATGGATGTCCTTGGCATTCAGCTCGATGCGCTGGGCGAAGGCCAGGTAGTCGTCCTTGATGCGCTCGAACACCGCCTGGTCGAAGCTCAGCAGGTCCATCTTGTTGATGGCGACCACGATGTGCTTGATACCCAGCAGCGAGGCGATGTAGCTGTGCCGCCGGGTCTGGGTCTGGATACCGTAGCGGGCGTCGACCAGGATGATCGCCAGATCGCAGGTGGAGGCACCGGTGGCCATGTTGCGGGTGTACTGCTCATGGCCGGGGGTGTCGGCGATGATGAATTTGCGCTTGGCGGTGGAGAAATAGCGATAGGCCACATCGATGGTGATGCCCTGTTCGCGCTCGGCCTGCAGGCCGTCCACCAGCAGCGCCAGGTCGACCTCTTCGCCGGTGGTCCCCACCTTCTTGGAATCGCGGGTGATGGCTTCCAGGTGATCCTCGTAGATCATCTTGGAATCGTGCAGCAGGCGCCCGATCAAGGTGCTCTTGCCGTCATCGACATTGCCGCAGGTGAGAAAGCGCAGCAGTTCCTTGCGTTCGTGCTGCGCGAGGTAGGCCAGGATGTCCTGGCCGATCAGATCGGATTGGTGCGACATCTTAGAAATACCCCTGACGTTTCTTCTCTTCCATGGATCCGGCACCATCGTGGTCGATGACCCGTCCCTGGCGTTCGGAGGTGCGGGTGAGCAGCATCTCCTGGATGATGTCCGTCAGCGTGGTTGCCTGGGACTCCACCGCGCCGGTCAGGGGGTAGCAGCCGAGGGTACGGAAGCGCACCTGGCGCTTGTGGATACGTGCCTTCTCCTCGGGCGAGAGGTGTTCGAGGATGCGGTCGTCGTCGATCATGAGCAGGGTGCCGTTCTTCTCGATCACCTCGCGCTCGGCGGCGAAGTACAGCGGTACGATCGGGATGCCTTCGAGATAGATGTACTGCCAGATGTCCAGCTCGGTCCAGTTGGACAGCGGAAAGACGCGGATCGACTCGCCCTTGTTGGTCTTGCCGTTGTAGATGTTCCACAGCTCGGGACGCTGGTTCTTGGGATCCCAGCGGTGCTTGCTGTCGCGGAAGGAGTAGACGCGCTCCTTGGCGCGGGACTTCTCCTCGTCGCGGCGCGCGCCGCCGAAGGCCGCATCGAAGCCGTACTTGTCCAGCGCCTGCTTGAGGCCCTGGGTCTTCATGATGTCGGTGTGCTTGGCGCTGCCATGGGTGAAGGGATTGATGCCCTGGGCGACCCCTTCCGGATTCTTGTGCACCAGCAGATCGAGACCCATGTCGGCGACCATGCGATCGCGGAATTCGTACATGGCCTGGAATTTCCAGCCGGTGTCCACGTGGAGTACCGGGAACGGCAGCTTGCCGGGAAAGAAGGCCTTGCGGGCCAGGTGCAGCATCACGGCCGAATCCTTGCCGATGGAATACAGCATGACCGGATTGTCGAACTCGGCGGCCACTTCACGGATGATGTGGATGCTTTCCGCCTCAAGCTGTTTGAGGTGCGTCTGTTTGTCGAGCATGGCTACTCACGATTGCAGAAGGTGGCCTAGAAGATGTCCGTTGCGGCATCCAGTCGACTGGACACACCGGACAGAGCGGGCCGTGGACGAACCTCAACCTTACCATAGGCAACGGTTATGGCCCGCCAGGCCATCTAGATCCAGAAGTTATATGCTTATGACGCTCAGGCGGGATTGTCGCAGTCGATGAAGCGATGCTCGATACCCAGTTGCGCGGCCAGAAAATCGCCCAGCGCCTGCACGCCATAGCGCTCGGTGGCATGGTGGCCGGCGGCGAAGAAACTCACCCCGTTCTCGCGGGCACTGTGCACCGTCTGCTCGGACACCTCACCGGTGAGATAGGCGTCCACCCCCGCGGCAATGGCCTGATCGATGTAGCCCTGGGCACCGCCGGTGCACCAGGCCAGGCGCCGGATCGAGCGCCCGCCGTCGACCACCAGCGGCTCGCGTTGCAGCACGTCCGCCACCTGCCGAGCGAAGTCCGTGGCGGATTGCGCCTGCGGCAACTCGCCTTGCCAGATCAGTCCCTTGGCATCACCCGGCAGCGGCCGGATAGCCTGCAGGCCCAGACGGCGACCCAGCTGGACGTTGTTGCCCACCTCGGGATGGACGTCCAGGGGCAGGTGGTAGGCCAGCAGGCTGATATCGTGGCTCAGCAGCGTCTTGATCCGCCGGTGCTTCATGCCGATGAGGCGGGCATCCTCGTTTTTCCAGAAATAGCCATGGTGCACCAGGATGGCATCGGCCCCGGCCGCCACGGCGGCGTCGAGCAGCTGCTGGGAGGCGGTGACGCCACTGACCAGCAGGCGCACCTGCTCGCGGCCCTGGACCTGCAGGCCATTGGGGCAATAATCCTGGATCCGGGCCGACTCCAGGTAGCGGTCGGCGGTCTCCACCAGTTGATCAAGGGACAGGGTCACGGACGGCTTACCTCCTCGCTGGCGGCGCCACAGCGTGTCTTCGGGTGGCGCCGCTCCTTATAATGCCCACCAGCTTATCCGGCGCACCCCGGGTGGACAAATTCAAGGATGTGATCGATGTACAAGGCTTTGCGTTATCTCGGCTGGCCCGTGCTGTGCGGCCTGCTCGTTGCGGCCCTGATCATGCAGCGCTATCCGCAATGGCTCGGCCTGCCCGCCCAGCCGCCGCTATTCGAGGCGGCCCAGGCGCCCGCGCATTCGCGCCAGCAGGGACCGGTCTCCTATGCGGACGCGGCGAGTCGCGCGGCGCCAGCGGTGGTGTCGCTACGTTCGACCAAGGCGGCCAAGCCGGGCAAGGCCGGCGACACGGCCAGTGACCGCAAGGGCGCGACCAAGCTGGTGGAGGAGCTCAGCCTGGGCTCGGCCGTGCTGATGAGCCATGACGGTTATCTGCTGACCAACAACCACGTGACCCTGGACGCGGAATCCATCGTGGTGGCGCTCGCCGACGGGCGTCAGACCCTGGCCAAGCTGATCGGCAACGATCCGGCCACGGACCTTGCCGTACTCAAGATCGACCTGCCCAACCTGCCGGCCATCTCGGTAGGCGACTCGACCGCCATCCGCATCGGCGACGTGGTGCTGGCCATCGGCAATCCCTTCGGCGTCGGCCAGACGGTGACCATGGGCATCATCAGCGCCACCGGTCGCAATCAGCTGGGTCTCAATACCTACGAGGACTTCATCCAGACCGATGCGGCGATCAACCTGGGCAATTCGGGCGGGGCGCTGGTGGATGCCAACGGCAATCTGATCGGCATCAACACCGCCATCCTTTCCGGCGGCTCCCAGGGCATCGGCTTCGCCATCCCGATCAAGCTGGCCATGGAGGTCATGCGCTCGATCATCCAGCATGGCCAGGTCATCCGCGGCTGGCTGGGGGTGGCGGTGGAAGTCATCACGCCAGAGCTGGTCAAGACCTACGGCCTCAAGGTCGACCAGGGCATCGTGGTGACCGATATCGATCCGGAAGGACCGGCGCACAAGGGCGGTCTGCGCACGGGCGACGTACTGGTCAAGCTGGCCGGCCAACCGATCAGGGACGGCCGGCTGGCGATGAACCAGATCGCCCGCAAGCAGCCCGGCGACAGCATCCCCATCGAGGTGCTACGCCAGGACAAGACCGTACAGGTCAAGGTTACCGTCGGGATGCGCCCCCTGATGGAGAAGGCGCGCTAGCCGCGAACGAGGCTCAGAGGGTGTCGAGGGCCGTGATCAGCGCCTGATTCTGCGTCGGCGTACCGATGGTGATGCGCAGGAAGTCGGCGATGCGTTCGGGGCGGCTGAAGTGGCGCACGATGACGCCGTGCTCGCGCAAGCCCGCGGCCAGCACTGCCCCACCCTTCTGTACATGCCGGGCGAAGATGAAGTTGGCGGCCGAGGGCAGGACCTCGAAGCCGCGCGCCAGCAATTCGCCGACCAGGGCTTCGCGACTCTCGATCACCTGCCGGCAGGTCTCGTCGAAATAGGCGCGATCCTCGAAGGCAGCGGTCGCGCCGGCCAAGGCCAGGCGATCCAGCGGATAGGAGTTGAAGCTGTTCTTGATCCGCTCCAGGGCCTCCATCAGTGGTGCCTGACCCATGGCCAGGCCTACCCGCAGACCGGCCAGGGAACGGGACTTGGACAGCGTCTGGGTCACCACCAGATTGGCATGGCGCTCGATCAGGGCGACCGCCGACTCCGCCCCGAAGTCGACATAGGCTTCGTCCACCACCACCACCGAGGTCGGATTGCCGGCGACGATACGCTCGATGGCGTCCAGCGCCAGGGCGCTGCCGGTCGGCGCATTGGGGTTGGGGAAGATGATGCCGCCATTGGGGCGCAGATAGTCCTCGGGGACGATCTGGAAATCCTCGTCCAGCGCCGGGGTCTCGAAGGCGATGTCATAGAGGCCGCAATAGACCGGATAGAAGCTGTAGCTGATGTCCGGGAACAGCACGGGTCGGCCATGGCCGAACAGCCCTAGGAAGATGTGCGCCAGCACCTCGTCCGAGCCGTTGCCGACAAACACCTGGTCGCTCTGGAGGCCGTAGTAGCGGGCGACGGCGTCCTTCAGCGCCTGACCGTTGGGGTCGGGATAGAGACGCAGGTCGTCGGTGGCCGCGGCGCGGATGGCGTCCAGCGCTCGCGGCGACGGACCGTAGGGATTCTCGTTGGTATTGAGCTTGACCAGGTTGGTCAGCCTGGGCTGCTCACCCGGCACATAGGGCACCAGGTTCTTGACGAAGGGACTCCAGAGTTCGCTCATGCCTGCTTCTCCTGAATGCGGTATTCGGCGCTGCGGGCGTGGGCGGTCAGGGACTCGCCGCGCGCCAGGACCGAGGCGACCCGGCCCAGCGCGGAAGCGCCAGCGGCCGAGCAGTGGATGATCGAGGAGCGCTTCTGGAAATCGTACACGCCCAGGGGCGAGGAGAAGCGCGCGGTGCCCGAGGTCGGCAGCACATGGTTGGGACCGGCGCAGTAGTCACCCAGGGCCTCGGCGGTGTAGCGTCCCATGAAGATGGCGCCGGCATGGCGGATCTTGGGCAGCCACTGCTCGGGCTCGGCGACGGACAGCTCCAGGTGCTCGGGGGCGATGCGGTTGGCCACCTCGATGGCCTGGGCCATGTCGACGACCTGGATCAAAGCACCCCGACCTTCCAGGGAGGCGCGGATGATGTCGGCGCGCTCCATCTCCGGCAGCAGGCGGGCGATGCTGGCCGCCACGGCGTCGAGGAAGGCGCCGTCCGGACTGACCAGGATGGCCTGGGCGTCCTCGTCATGCTCGGCCTGGGAGAACAGGTCCATGGCGATCCAGTCGGGATCGGTCTGGCCGTCGCAGACCACCAGGATCTCGGATGGGCCGGCGATCATGTCGATGCCGACCTTGCCGAACACGTGGCGCTTGGCCGTGGCGACATAGATGTTGCCGGGGCCGACGATCTTGTCCACCGGTGGCACGCTTTCGGTGCCATAGGCCAGGGCGGCCACGGCCTGGGCGCCGCCGATGGTGAAGACGCGATCGACACCGGCCAGGGCCGCAGCGGCCAGCACCAGTTCGTTGACCTCGCCGCGGGGCGTGGGCACCACCATGACCACCTCGCGCACGCCGGCGACCTTGGCGGGAATGGCGTTCATCAGCACCGAGGACGGATAGGAGGCCTTGCCACCGGGCACATAGAGACCGGCACGATCCAGCGGGGTGACCTGCTGGCCGAGCACGGTGCCATCGGCCTCCTGGTACTGCCAGGAATCCTGGCGCTGCTTTTCGTGGTAACGACGGACGCGCTCGGCGGCGGCTTCCAGGGCGGTGCGCTGCTCCGGCGTGATCCGGGTCAGGGCCTCTTCCAGGCGCGCACGCGGCAGGATGAGATCGCTCATGGACGTCGTTTCGACGCCGTCGAAGCGCCGGGTGTATTCCAGCAGGGCCTGATCACCCTGATGACGGACGTCGGCGATGATCGCCAGGACCCGCTGGTTGATGTCGGCGTCGGACACCCCTTCCCAGCTCAGCAGATGATCCAGATGCTCGGCGAAATCCGGAGCGGCAGCGGCGAGTCGGCGGATGGCGAGCGGAGCGGTCATGGCGGATCCTCTTCAGGAGAGCGAAAGGGGCGCCCGAGAGTAACAGCCGGTTCCGTGTGGGCGCCCGACAATTTGGCTATGGCACGGATAGGCGAAGCTGGAGGGATGGAAGCAGTTCAAGCCGGCATTCAGCTGCCGGCCAGGACTCAGGCGCCACGCGCCTCGACGGCGTGGCGCAGGGTCTCGATGAGCGCCTGGATACGACCGTGCTGCATCTTCATCGAGGCCTTGTTGACGATCAAGCGCGAGCTAACGTGGGCGATCAGCTCCTGGGGTTCGAGACCGTTGGCCTTGAGGGTATTGCCGGTGTCGACCACGTCGATGATCTTGTCGGCCAGCCCCACCAGCGGTGCCAGCTCCATGGAGCCGTACAGCTTGATGATGTCGACCTGACGGCCCTGCTCGGCATAGTAGCGCTTGGCGACATTGACGAACTTGGTCGCCACCCGCAGCCGGCCACGCGGCGCCGGAGCGCCCACAGCGCCCGCGGTCATCAGCTTGCAGCGGGCGATGCGCAGATCCAGCGGCTCATAGAGGCCATCGCCGCCGTATTCCATCAGCACGTCCTTGCCGGCCACGCCCAGGTCCGCGGCGCCATGCTCCACGTAGGTGGGCACGTCGGTGGCGCGGACGATGAGCAGGCGCACATCGTCCTGGGTGGTGGGGATGATGAGCTTGCGGCTCTTGTCCGGATTCTCGGTCGGGGCGATCCCCGCCGCCGCCAGCAGCGGCAGGGTGTCGTCGAGGATACGGCCCTTGGACAGGGCGATGGTCAGCATCGGAGGTCCTTACTTGGGCGTACGACGGATCTTGGCACCGAGCAGCTGGAATTTCTCCTCGATGCATTCGTAGCCGCGGTCGATGTGGTAGATGCGATCGATCAGGGTATCGCCTTCGGCCACCAGGGCAGCGATGACCAGGCTCGCCGAGGCGCGCAGGTCGGTCGCCATGACCGGGGCGGCCTTGAGGCGCTCTACGCCGGTGACGATGGCGGCATTGCCTTCGATGGCGATGTTGGCGCCCATGCGCACCATCTCGTGAACGTGCATGAAGCGGTTCTCGAAGATGGTCTCGACCACGGTACCGGTGCCTTCGGCGACGGCGTTCATGGAAATGAACTGGGCCTGCATGTCGGTGGGGAACGCCGGATAGGGCGCCGTGCGGATGTTGACCGCGCGGGGGCGATTGCCCTTCATGTCCAGCTCGATCCAGTTGCTGCCGGTCGAGATGTGGGCACCGGCCTCTTCCAGCTTGGCCAGCACGGCCTCGAGGATGGTCGGATCGGTGTCCTTGAGCTTGACGCGACCGCGGGTGGCAGCGGCGGCGACCAGGTAGCTGCCGGTCTCGATGCGGTCCGGCAGCACCGAATAGGTGGCCCCACCGAGGCGCTCGACGCCTTCCACGGTGATGGTGTCGGTACCGGCGCCCTGGATGTTGGCACCCATGGCGATCAGGCAGTTGGCCAGATCGACGACCTCGGGCTCGCGAGCGGCGTTCTGGATCACGCTGCGACCCTTGGCCAGGGTGGCGGCCATCAGCACGTTCTCGGTACCGGTCACGCTGACGGTATCGAAATAGTAGTGGGCACCGCGCAGGCCGCCGGCCGGCGCCTTGGCCTTGATATAGCCGCCCTCGACGGTGATCTTGGCACCCATGGCCTCCAGGCCGCGCAGGTGCAGATCGACCGGCCGCGAGCCGATGGCGCAACCACCGGGCAGGGCGACTTCCGCTTCGCCGAAGCGCGCGACCATCGGGCCCAGCACCAGGATCGAGGCGCGCATGGTCTTGACCAGTTCATAGGGCGCGACCAGGGTCTTGATGCTGGACGCATCCACCTCGACATTGAGCTTTTCGCCGATCACCGGCTGGACGCCCATGCGGCCGAACAGCTCGATCATGGTGGTGATGTCATGCAGGTGCGGCAGGTTGGCGATGGTCACCGGGGTGTCGGCGAGCAGGGTCGCGGCGAGGATCGGCAGGGCGGAGTTCTTGGCCCCGGAAATGCGAATTTCACCGTTCAGGCAGTTGCCGCCGGTAATGATCAGTTTGTCCATAGCGAGTTCTCGGCGCTGCGAATCAGGCGCGTTCGGCCCAGGCAGCACGGGTGAAGAATTTCATGGTGACGGCGTGGATGCTGCCATCGGCGATCTGCGGCTGGAGATGGGAGTAGACCTGCTGCTGACGCTTGACCGGGCTGAGTGCCTGGAGCTCGTCGCTGATCAGGTAGAGCTGGAAGTTGCAGCCCTCGCCTTCCACTTCGACCTGGGTATCGGCCAGTTTTGCCTCAAGGAGGCTTTTGACTTCTTGGGCCTGCATGGCGGCACCTCGGCAATCTAGTACAGCCGGCGATCATACAAAAAAACCGGCTGTACGGCGACTGCGATGACCGTTATCCGTGAGCGTCGTCCGCCAGGGGCAGCAGCTCAAGGGCATCCGAGACCTCGGCGATCTGCCGCAACTCGGAGGGCAGCCTGGCGATAGCCAGGGAGCACCCTGAGGCCTGGGCATCGCGCAACCAGGCCAGCAACAGCGCCAGGCCAGCGCTGTTGGAGTGTTCAACGCCAGCGCAGTCCAGCACCAGCGGACCGCTGCCCTGGGCGATCAGGGTTCGACCTTGCTCCCGCAGGGCCGGCACACTGGCGTGATCAAGTACGCCCGACAGCTGCAGCCGGGCGCCCTCGCGAGTGATGGCGGCGCGACTCACGAACCGACCTTGGCCTTCTGGGCCTCGGGAGAATCCTTGGCCTTGGCCACGGTGCCCGCCCAGTTGTTGATGGTCTTGTCCAGGTCGTTGCCGTTTTCCTGCATCGCCTGAGCGAACTGGTCGCGGAACAGCTTGCCGAGGTTCAGGCCGTTGATGATGACGTTACGCACCTTCCACTCATTGCCCTGCTTGACCATGCTGTACTGCACCGGGTAGACGGCGCCATTGTTGCCCTTGACCTCCATGCCAACGCTAGTGCGGTCGGGACCGTCGGACGGCCCCTCGGGCAGTACCCGGATACCCTGGTTGTTGTACTCCAGCAGCGCGTTGCCATAGAACTGCATCAGGCTGCGCTTGAAGTTTTCCTGGAAGCGCGTCATCTGCTCCGGCGAGGCGCTGCGGCTATAGCGCACGGTCATGATGCTGCGCGAGATGCCTTCGGCATCCACCACCGGGCCGAGGATGTTGTTGAGCGACTCGTAGAAGGCTTCCGGACTGCTGCGATACTTGTCGCGATTGGCCTCGAGATCGCTGAGCAGCGTGCTGGTGGTCTGCTGGATCACGTCGTGGGCCGAGGGCGCCGCCTGGGACACCAGGGGCAGCAGGGCCAGGATCGCGATCACTCCGTGACGAAGTAGCTTGAGCATGGAGAAGCCTCTCATCATTTATTGGCGGAAGAATCTTTATTGACCGAATTGAGCAGGAATTTGCCGATCAGGTCTTCGAGAACCAGGGAGGATTGTGTATCTCGAATGGTCGAGCCTTCCTTGAGCACCTGTTCATCCCCGCCCACGCTGATGCCGATGTATTTCTCGCCGAGCAGGCCGGCAGTCAGGATCGAGGCGATGGAGTCGGTCGGCAGGTTGTCCACCTGCTTGTCGATCTGCATGGTGACCCGACCACGGTAGCTGTTGCGGTCGAGATCGATGGCGGTGACCTTGCCGATGGTCACGCCCGACATGGTCACCCGCGATCTCACGGTGAGACCGGCGATGTTGTCGAAGTAGGCATAGACCTTGTAGGTATCGTGATGGTCGCTCATCGTCAGACCGCTTACCCGCAGCGCCAGCAGCAGCAATGCGAGCACGCCGGCCAGCAGGAAGAGTCCGACACCGATTTCCTGGGTGCGGGTTTGCATCAGAGATCTCCAAACATCAGGGCGGTAAGAATGAAGTCGAGGCCGAGCACGGCAAGCGACGCATAGACGACGGTACGGGTGGTGGCGCGACCGATGCCTTCGGAGGTCGGCTCGCAGTCATACCCCTGGAAGACGGCGACCCAGGTCACCACGAAGGCGAACACCAGGCTCTTGATCACGCCATTGAGCACGTCGCTGAGCATCACGCTGTTCTGCATGGTGGCCCAGAAGGAGCCGTCGTAGACGCCGAGCCAGTCGATGGCGACCATAGCCGCGCCCCAGATACCCACCACACTGAACATGGCGGCCAGCAAGGGCATGGAAATGAAGCCGGCCCAGAAACGCGGCGCGACGATGTACTTGAGCGGATCCACGCCGATCATTTCCAGGCTGGACAGCTGCTCGGTGGATTTCATGTTGCCGATCTCGGCGGTCAGCGCGGAACCGGCCCGACCGGCGAACAGCAAGGCCGTCACCACCGGGCCCAGCTCGCGCAGCAGCGTGAGGGCGACCATCTGCCCTACCGCCTGCTCGGAGCCGTACTTGACCAGGATGTTGTAGCCCTGCAGGGCGATCACCATGCCGATGAAGAAGCCCGACACCACGATGATGGGCAGTGACATCACGCCCACCGAATAGAGTTGCTTGCCCAGCAGCTGCAGGCCGCTGCCCACGCCACCGCGACCGAACACTGCCAGAAGCAGGACGATGACCGAGCGGCCGATGGCCGCCACGACGTCCAGCCCGGCCTTGCCCAGCCGACGAATCCGCTCCACGGCGGAGACCTTACGCATCAGTGTTTCCCCAGCAAGGCATCGCGCAGATCCGGCGCGGCGTAGTGGAAGGGTACCGGGCCATCGGGGATGCCCTGCATGAACTGGCGAACCCGCGGATCGGGCGATTCGCGCAGCTCCTTCGGCGTGCCCTGCCCCAGCACCTTGGTATCGCCGACCACATAGAGGTAGTCGGCGATGCTGGCCGTCTCGGCCAGGTCGTGGGAGACCACGATGCTGGTCAGCCCCAGCGCCTGGTTGAGCAGGCGGATGAGCCGTACCAGCACGCCCATGGCAATGGGGTCCTGGCCGACGAAGGGCTCGTCGTACATGAGGATCTGCGGATCCAGGGCGATGGCCCGCGCCAGGGCGACCCGGCGCTTCATGCCGCCGGACAGCTCGTCCGGCATCAGCTCGACGGCACCGCGCAGGCCCACCGCCTGCAGCTTGAGCAGGACGATGTCGCGGATCATCTCTTCGGGCAGCTTGGTGTGCACCCGCAGTGGAAAGGCCACGTTCTCGAACACATTGAGATCGGTGAACAGCGCGCCGCTCTGGAACAGCACGCCCATCTGCCGGCGCATGTCGAACAGCTCACCCCGGGACAACTGCGGCAGGTTGGCGCCATTGACCCAGATCTCGCCACTGCTCGGTCGCAACTGGGCGGCGATAAGGCGCAACAGGGTGGTCTTGCCACTGCCGGACGGTCCCATGATCCCGGTGACCTTGCCCCGCGGGATGCGGATATCGACCCGGTCGTAGATGAGACGCGTGCCGCGCTTGAAGGAAACGCCCTTTAGCTCCACGGCGTACGGGCTATCGACGGTCATCGAGACTCCTAAGGTTCAACTCTGTGCAGGGAGACGCCGCTCCGCCGCTTCAGGGCACGCGGCTCTCGCGTTCGGCGACCCCGGCAAAAGGGCGGCACTATAGCATTCGTTGCCGATGTGACTCCTGAACTGCGGGCGGCGTTGCTGAGTGTCGCGGCTTTGCGCATATAATTTCCGATTGTCCCGTCACCTGCCTTCTGACCCATGCCCGACTCAATAGATTTCATCGCTTCCGCCAAGCGCACCATAGATGTAGAGCGAGCGGCCGTAGCCGCCCTGGGCGAACGCATCGACGAAAGCTTTGCCGCCGCCTGTCGCCGCCTGCTCGCCTGCCGTGGGCGCATCGTGGTCCTGGGCATGGGCAAATCCGGGCATGTCGGCAACAAGATCGCCGCGACCCTGGCCAGCACCGGCAGTCCGGCCTTCTTCGTGCACCCGGCCGAAGCCAGCCATGGCGACATGGGCATGATCACCCGCGATGACGTCATCATCGCCATCTCCCAGTCGGGCACCTCCAGCGAGATCCTGACCCTGCTGCCACTGATCAAGCGCCTCGGCGTCCCGCTGATCAGCTTCGCTGGCAATCCCGCCTCGCCGCTGGTCAAGGCTGCGGACGTCAACCTGGATACCAGCGTCGCCACCGAGGCCTGCCCGCTCAATCTGGCACCCACCTCCTCCACCACCGTCGCCCTGGTGCTGGGCGACGCCCTGGCCATCGCCCTGCTCGAGGCCCGCGGCTTCACCGCCGAGGATTTCGCCTTTTCCCACCCGGGCGGCGCCCTGGGTCGGCGCCTGCTGCTCAAGGTGGAAAACGTCATGCATGCCGGCGTCGACCTGCCGCAGGTCAGTGAAGACACCCTGGTGTCCGATGCCCTGCTGGAGATGTCGCGCAAGGGACTGGGCATGACCAGCGTGCTCGGCACCGATGGTCGTCTGGCCGGCATCTTCACCGATGGCGATCTGCGTCGCGCCCTGGATCGCGGCATCGACGTGCGCACCACGGCGATCGCAACCGTGATGACCCGCGGCGGTCGAACCGCCAGGGCGCAGATGCTCGCCGCCGAGGCGCTGAAGATCATGGAGGAGCACAAGATCAACGCGCTGGTGGTGATCGATGACGAGCGCCGGCCGATCGGCGCCCTCAACATGGGTGACCTGCTACGCGCCGGGGTGCTGTAGGCCAGGTTATACTGCCCGACTAATACGCCGCAATCTCGTGTTCAACCCGCCGCCCCTGGTGCGGCCCACCACAGGTACCCTCATGTTTCGCAGCTTGCGCCGCCCCGTGCTGTTGGTCCTGATCGCCGCCGCGCTCATCGCGATCGGCTACTGGAACATCCTGCCGCAGCGCTTCGTCGATGCTCCGGCCTCGTCGACCCCGCAAGACAGCGCCATCGACGGCTATGCCCTCAATACCCGGACGATCCAGTATCGCCTGGACGGCAAGATCCAGTACGAACTCAAGGCCGAGCGCAGCGAACACGTCAAGGCGACCGACGTTACCCTGGTGACCCGGCCCGACATGCTGGCCTTTCGCGGCACCGACTTTCCCTGGCACATTCGCAGTGCCCGCGCCGAGGTCGCCCCCGGTGGCAGTCAGGCGGAGCTGATCGATGACGTGCGCGTCGAGCGTACCGATGAAAAAGGCCGCCCGGTGGTGTTGACCACCACCCGCATGACTGTCTTTCCTGACAAACAATATGCGCAAACCGAGCAAGCCGTTAGAATCGAGGCCGCCAATGGGGTGACCACGGCCAATGGCATGAAAGCGTATCTAGAAGACGGCAGAATGCTCCTGCTGTCCAACGTAAGAGGCCAGCATGAGGTTCGTTAAAACCCTCCCCTTCCTGTTCACCCTCGGCGCCACCCTTGGCAGTGCCGCGGCTTGGGCCCTGCCGACCGATCGCACCCAGCCGATCCGCGTGCAGGCCGACAGCGCCGAGCTCGACGACAAGCAGGGCGTGGCCGTGTACCGCGGAGACGTGGTCATCACCCAGGGCAGCATGAAGATCACCGGCAACACGGTGACCTTGACCCAGGACAACCAGGGCAACATCAAGGTCGCCACCGCAGTGGGCAAACCGGCCTACTACGAGCAGAAGCCCTCGGCAGACAAGGACATCGTCAAGGCCTATGGTCTGACGATCCAGTATTTCGCCCAGGAAAATCGCATCATCCTGATCGATCAGGCCAAGGTGGTCCAACAGGGCAACACCTTCGAAGGCGAGAAGATCGTCTACGACACGCAGCGCCAGATCGTCAACGCCGGGCGCGCCAACGGCAGCAAGGTCACCACGCCGCGGCCGCGGATCGACATGGTCATCCAGCCCAAGGATCAGCAGCAGTCGGGGCAGGGACAATGACGGTCACGCTCAAAGCCCAGCATCTGGCCAAGAGCTACAAGGGTCGTCAGGTCGTTCGCGACGTCAGCGTCAGCATCGACAGCGGTCAGATCGTCGGCCTACTCGGTCCGAACGGCGCCGGCAAGACCACCTGCTTCTACATGATCGTCGGCCTGGTCAAGGCCGATCAGGGTCGCGTGCTGATCGACGATCAGGATGTCACCGCCCTGCCCATGCATGGCCGGGCCCGCGCCGGGATCGGCTACCTGCCGCAGGAAGCCTCGATCTTTCGCAAGCTGACCGTGGCCGACAACATCCTCGGCATCCTGGAAACCCGCAAGGATCTGGACAAGGCCGGTCGCCTGCGCGAACTGGAAAGCCTGCTGCAGGAATTCCACATCACCCATATCCGCGACAATCGCGGCATGAGCCTGTCGGGTGGCGAAAGACGTCGCGTCGAGATCGCTCGCGCCCTGGCCACCGCACCCAAGTTCATCCTGCTGGACGAACCCTTCGCCGGCGTGGATCCCATCTCGGTGGGCGACATCAAGCAGATCATTCGCCATCTCAAGGCCAAGGGCATCGGTGTGCTCATCACCGACCACAATGTGCGGGAAACCCTGACCATCTGCGAGACGGCCTATATCGTCAACGACGGCCAACTCATCGCCGAGGGTACCGCCGAGGAAGTCCTCGCCAACGACCTGGTCAAGGAAGTCTATCTGGGCCACGAATTCCGCCTCTAGGCAAACCCGGGGAAACAAGGCATATAATTTGCTAACGCTCGCAGGGTTCGCGAGGTTCGGTGGCGCTGTTCGCGTCGGTAGACAAGGTGTATTTCCGCAGCCATGAAACCATCGCTAGTCCTCAAGATGGGCCAGCAGCTGACGATGACGCCGCAGCTGCAACAAGCCATACGTCTGCTTCAGCTCTCGACGCTCGACTTGCAGCAGGAAATCCAGGAAGCCCTGGAATCCAATCCGATGCTGGAACGCCAGGAAGAGGGTGAAGACTTCGACCAGAGCGAAGCCTCGAGCGAAGGCGATGAGAGCTCGGGCGCGGGCAACCTGGAAACCACCTTCAAGGAAACCTCGGTCGCCGTCAACGAGATGGCCGACGACTCCGAATGGAGCGAGCGTATCCCCAGCGACAGCGAGCTGCCGGTCGATACCGCCTGGGAAGACATCTACCAGACCAGCGCCAGCAGCCTGCCCAGCAATGACGACGACGAGTGGGACTTCACCACTCGCACCTCGGCGGGCGAGAGCCTGCAGACCCAGCTGCTCTGGCAACTCAACCTGGCGCCCATGTCGGATCTCGATCGCCTGATCGCCGTGGCGATCATCGACGGCATCGACACCGATGGCTATCTGCAGGAAAGCCTCGAAGACATCCATGCCTCGCTGGATCCCGAACTGGAAGTCGATCTTGATGAAGTCGAGGTGGTGCTCAGACGCGTCCAGCAATTCGAGCCGGCCGGCGTGGCCGCGCGCAATTTGCGCGAATGCCTGCTGATCCAGCTGGCCCAGCTACCGGCCAACCTCCCCCTGCTCGGCGAGGCCAGGCGCCTGGTGAGCGACTACCTCGATCTGCTCGGCAGCCGCGACTATGCGCAGCTGATGCGGCGCATGAAGATCAAGGAAGACGAGCTCAAGCCCGTCATCGAACTGATCCAGACCCTGCATCCGCGCCCCGGCTCGCAGATCGAATCCGGCGAAGCCGAATACGTGGTGCCGGACGTCATCGTCCGCAAGCACAACGAGCGCTGGCTGGTGGAGCTCAATCAGGAAGCCGTGCCGCGTCTGCGGGTCAATCCCCAGTACGCCGGCTTCGTCAAGCGCGCCGACAGCAGCGCCGACAACACCTACATGCGCAACCAGCTGCAGGAAGCGCGCTGGTTCATCAAGAGCCTGCAGAGCCGCAACGAGACCCTGATGAAGGTGGCGACCCAGATCGTCGAGCACCAGCGCGGTTTTCTCGAATACGGCGAAGAGGCGATGAAGCCGCTGGTCCTGCATGACATCGCCGAGGCGGTGGGCATGCATGAGTCGACCATCTCCCGGGTGACCACCCAGAAGTTCATGCACACCCCGCGTGGCATCTACGAACTCAAGTATTTCTTCTCCAGCCACGTCAGCACCGCCGAGGGGGGCGAATGCTCCTCCACCGCGATCCGCGCGATCATCAAGAAATTGGTGGCGGCGGAAAACGCGAAAAAGCCGTTGAGTGACAGCAAGATCGCTGGTTTACTGGAATCGCAAGGTATACAAGTCGCTCGTCGCACGGTGGCTAAGTATCGGGAATCCCTGGGTATCGCTCCGTCCAGCGAACGCAAGCGTCTCATCTGACGCGTCCTGATGTGTGACCGTGCTTCGTTCGATCCTTGTCATGTCGGCGAGCAGCTTCGCCGATCGCAGCCCGGCAATAAGGAGAAGCGGTATGCAAGTCAACATCAGTGGCCATCAGCTTGAAGTGACAGAAGCCCTGCGTGACTACATCGGCGAGAAACTCGCCCGCCTCGAACGGCACTTCGACCGTATCACCAACGTCCAGGTCATCCTGGAAGTGGACAAGCTCAAGCAGAAAGCCGAAGCCACCCTGCACGTCGCCGGAGCCGCGGTGGTTGCCAATGCCGAGCACGACGACATGTATGCCGCCATCGATCTCCTGGCCGACAAGCTCGACCGCCAACTGATTAAACACAAGGAAAAATCGATCGAACGCCAGCAGGGCGTCGGCGTCCGCTGAGGTTTCGATCGCCGCTTTATGATCAGACTCGAAAACATCCTGACCCCCGGCCGCACCCAGACGGGTGCGCCGGGTGGCAGCAAAGCCGCTGTACTGGAACGCATCGCCGAGCTGGCCGCGCAGGAACTGCCCGGCCACGACGCGGCGCACATCCATGAATGCCTGATGGCGCGCGAGCGCCTGGGCTCGACCGGTTTCGGCAATGGCATAGCCATTCCCCACTGCCGCCTGGCGGGTCTCCAGCAACCCCTGTGCGTGCTTTTTCACCTGCAGCAACCGGTGGACTTCGATTCACTGGACGGCGCTCCGGTAGACCTGGTGTTCGTCCTGCTGGTCCCGGAAGCCGCTACCGAGCAGCACCTCACCCTGCTGCGCCAGATCGCCGGCATCCTCGATCGCGCCGACATCCGCGAGCGGCTACGCAAGGCCAGGGATAGCCAGGCGCTCTATCAGATCGTCGTCGAGGCCCAGAGCGGACACTGACATGCACCTCATCATCGTGAGCGGACGTTCCGGATCGGGCAAGAGTACGGCGCTCAACGTGCTTGAGGACAATGGCTTCTATTGCATCGACAACCTGCCGGCCAGTCTGCTGCCTGATCTGGCCCAGCATGCGCTGACCGACATGGAGCGCCCCCAGCCCAAGGTCGCCCTGTCCATCGATGCGCGCAACCTGCCCAGTCAGTTGCAACGCTTTCCCGAATTGCTCGAACAGGTGCGCAGTCGCAACATCCGTTGCGACGTCCTCTACCTGGATGCCGATGACCAGGCACTGCTCAAGCGCTTTTCCGAGACGCGCCGCCGGCATCCGCTGTCGAACCAGGAAAGGTCCCTGGCCGAAGCTATCCATGACGAGCAGGTGCTGCTGTCGCCCATCGCCGACCTGTCCGACCTGAAGATCGACACCACCCACCTGAATCTCTATCAGCTGCGTGACATCCTCAAGTTGCGCCTGCTGAACGCGCCGGAGCCCGGTACCGCCTACCTGGTGGAATCCTTTGGCTTCAAGCGCGGGCTGCCGGTGGACGCGGACATGGTGTTCGATGTGCGCTTCCTGCCCAATCCCTACTGGAAACCGGACCTGCGCGACTTTTCCGGACTGGATGCGCCGGTACGCGACTATCTCGAGCAACAGCCCGAGGTAGAGACCCTGTACAATGACATCCGCGATTACCTGGTGAAGTGGCTGCCGCGTTTTGCCGCCAACAACAGGTCCTATGTGACCGTGGCCATTGGCTGTACCGGTGGTCATCACCGTTCGGTCTATCTGGCCGATCGCCTGGGTCGCGAACTCAAAGACCTGCTCAAGAACGTCCAGATTCGTCACCGCGATCTCTGACGCCCGTTTTGTTTCGACAAGGACAGACTCAATGCCTGCCCAACAGATCACCATCATCAACAAGCTGGGCCTGCACGCCCGTGCGGCTGCCAAGTTCGTCGGCGTGGCCGGCCGCTATCCTGCCAGCATTCGCGTCGGCCGCAGTGGCGAGCCGCCCGTGGATGGCAAGAGCATCATGGCGGTCA
Organism: Pseudomonas sp. BAV 4579; assembly: GCF_009765395.1. NCBI lineage: Bacteria > Pseudomonadati > Pseudomonadota > Gammaproteobacteria > Pseudomonadales > Pseudomonadaceae > Pseudomonas > Pseudomonas sp. BAV 4579. Next base: position 59,069 of record NZ_WHOV01000025.1, read on the forward strand.
TGATGCTGGCCGCTGGCAAGGGCACGGTGCTGCAACTGGAAACCGAAGGTGAACAGAGCGACGAGGCCATGCGCGCCCTGGTCGAGCTGATCAACAACTACTTCGACGAAGGTGAGTGAGCGGCCTTCTTCCCGCATCACCCAATAAAAAAGCCGCCCGAAGGCGGCTTTTTTTATTGGGCGTCGACTCAGGCGTTCAGCGCCGCCTCGTAGCGACGGGTCACTTCCGGCCAGTTGATGACATTGAAGAAGGCGCCGATGTACTCGGGACGGCGGTTCTGGTAGCGCAGGTAGTAGGCGTGCTCCCAGACGTCCAGGCCGAGGATCGGGGTGTTGCCGGTCATCAGCGGGCTGTCCTGGTTACCGGTGCTCTCGACCACCAGCTTCTTCTCGGGGGTGACGCTCAGCCAGGCCCAGCCACTGCCGAAGCGGGTCAGGGCAGCCTTGGTGAAGGCTTCCTTGAAGGCATCGAAGCCGCCCAGCTGGGACTCGATGGCTTCGGCCAGGGCGCCTTCGGGCTTGCCACCGGCGTTAGGGGCCATCACGGTCCAGAACAGGCTGTGGTTGGCATGGCCGCCACCGTTGTTCTGCACGGCGCCGCGCTTGTCCTGGGGCAGCTTGTCCAGCTGGCGAACCACATCTTCGGCCGACAGGTTGGCGAACTCGGTGCCTTCCAGCGCCGCGTTCAGGTTGTTGATGTAGGTCTGGTGATGCTTGGTATGGTGGATTTCCATGGTCTGGGCATCGACGTGCGGTTCCAGCGCGTCGTAGGCGTAGGGCAGCTGAGGCAGAGTATGCGGCATGCGGATTGTCTCCATGGTGGCTTTGATATGGACCCATTGCCTTGGGCGATGGGGTGTACGGCTGGTGCGCCACGGCGCACCGTCTGAAGCCGGGGCCGTCCGGTCAGCAGATTCGACCGCACGGCTATGTCCTAGTGCATTGCTAGGATACTAACGAGTAACGGGGTGGGCTGTCTCCCGTTCGACAGGATTTTCCTTTCCACGACGTCTGCGGTGAGCTGCACTAGCTGCCCGCCAGGGTCATGCCATCGATCAACACCGAGCCGGTGCGCAGACTGCCGCGGCGTTCCACGTCGCTGCCCACCGCCAGGATCTGGCGGAACATGTCGCCCAGCCGCCCAGCGATGGTGACCTCCTGGACCGGAAACTGGATCTCGCCATTCTCGATCCAGAAGCCGCCAGCGCCACGGGAATAGTCGCCGGTGACCAGGTTGGTGCCCTGCCCCATCATTTCCGTGACCAGGAAGCCGGTACCCATCTGCCGGATCAGTTCGGCCTGGTCCGCCGTGCCATGGCTGACATGGAGGTTGTGCACGCCGCCGGCATTGGCCGTGCTCTGCATGCCCAGCTTGCGCGCGGAGTAGCTGCCGAGCACATAGGACACCAGCCGGCCATTCTCGACGAAGGGCTTGGCGTAGGTGGCCAGGCCCTCGCCGTCGAAGGCGGCACTGCCCAGGGCGCGCAGCAGGTGCGGCCGCTCGTCCAGAGTCAACCAGTCGGGAAACACCTGCTGGCCCAGGGCGCCTTCGAGGAAGGACGACTTGCGATAGAGGTTGCCGCCGGAGATGGCGGCGAGAAAGGTGCCGAACAGACCGGCCGCCATTTCCGGGGAAAACAGCACCGGGACCTTGGCGGTGGGCACCGGCCGCGCGCCCAGGCGGCTCACGGCGCGCTCGGCGGCGCGGCGGCCGATTTCCTTGGCACTCATCAACTCGCTGCCGATCCGGTTGACGTCGTAGTAGTAGTCACGCTGCATGGCCTCGCCACTGCCGGCGATCATCACGCAGCTCAGGCTGTGGCGGGTGCTGGCATAGCCGCCAACGAAGCCGTGGCTGTTGCCGTACACCCGACAGCCCTGGTGGGTATTGAGGGTGGTGCCGTCGGCGTTGCCGATACGACTGTCGGCGGCATAGGCCGCCGCCTCACAGGCCAGGGCCTGCTCGATGGCCTGCTCGGGGGTGATGTCCCAGGGATGATAGAGATCGAGATCGGGCAACTCGCCGCGCGCCATCAGCTCGGCGTCGGCCAGGCCCGCGCAGGGATCCTCGGAGGTGTGCTTGGCAATGGCCAGGGCCGCCGCGACCGTTTCGCGGATCGCCTCGGGACCGGTGGCGGAGGTACTGGCCGAGCCCTTGCGCTGACCGGCATAGAGGGTGATGCCGAAGCCCTGGTCGCGATTGAATTCGACCGTTTCCACCTCGCCCTTGCGGACCGAGGTGGACAGGCCCTGGTCGACCGAGACGGCCACTTCACCGGCACTGGCGCCCTGGCGCCGGGCCTCGGCCAGGATGGCCTCGACCTGTTCGCGCAATTCGGGGAGCGCAGCGGGACCCACGGCGGCGTTGCGATTCATGACGTTCTCCTTACGGACGGCGCCGGCCAGGCCGGACAACCGTGCGGCAACTCGTTATGATGGCGCCCATTCTTAGCTGGACCCCATAGTTCATGGTTGATTCTTACGACGACGACGCGCCGCTGGGCGAAAAGAGCAAGACACAGGTCAAGCGCGAGCTGCATGCGCTGCAGGATCTGGGCGAACGCCTGGCCGGTCTGCCGGCCGAGCAGCTGGACCGCCTGCCGCTGACCGATCCGCTGCGCAAGGCCCTGGCCGAGGCGCCCAAGCACAAGACGCACATCGCGCGCAAAAGGCATGTCCAGTACCTGGGCAAGCTGATGCGCGACCAGGATCTGGAAGCCATCCTGGCGCTGGCTGACCAGATGGACACCTCGACGCGGCAGTACAACGAGCGCTTCCACGCCCTGGAGCGCTGGCGCGACCGGCTGATCGCCGAGGGCGACCAGGCCCTGGAAGCCTTCGTGGCGCTCTATCCGGAAACCGACCGCCAGCATCTGCGCGGCCTGGTGCGGCATGCCCAACACGAGGCCGCGCACAACAAGCCGCCGGCGGCGGCGCGCAAGGTGTTCAAGTACATCCGCACCCTCGACGAGAGCCAGCGCGGTCTGCGCTAGGTCTCTGTCCGCGATGGCCACGGCCGGCGCCCGCATCAGGCGCCGGTGCCGCCCACGGTGATGGCATCGATCTTCAGGGTCGGCTGACCCACACCCACCGGCAGTGACTGGCCGTCCTTGCCGCAGGTCCCTACCCCCGCATCCAGCGCCAGGTCGTTGCCGACCATGGACACCCGGTTCATGACCTCGGGGCCGTTGCCGATCAGGGTGGCGCCCTTCACCGGGCGACCGAGCTTGCCGTTCTCGATCAGATAGGCCTCGTTGGTGGTGAAGACGAACTTGCCGCTGGTGATGTCCACCTGACCGCCACCCAGGCTGGCGCAATAGATGCCCTTCTCCACCGAGGCGATGATCTCGGCCGGATCGCTCTGGCCGGCCAGCATGTAGGTGTTGGTCATGCGCGGCATGGGCAGGTGCGCATAGGATTCGCGGCGACCGTTGCCGGTGGGCGCCACGCCCATCAGCCGGGCGTTGAGCTTGTCCTGCATGTAGCCCTTGAGGATGCCGTTCTCGATCAGCACGTTGTAGCCGCTGGGCGTGCCCTCGTCGTCGATGGACAGGGAGCCGCGACGATCCGGCAGGGTACCGTCGTCAACGATGGTGCACAGCGAGGACGCCACCTGGCGACCGAGCTGACCGCTGTAGTTGGAGCTGCCCTTGCGGTTGAAGTCGCCTTCCAGGCCATGGCCGACCGCCTCGTGCAGCAGCACGCCGGACCAGCCGGCGCCCAGCACCACCGGCAGGGTGCCCGCCGGGGCCGCGGTGGCTTCGAGATTGACCAGCGCCTGACGCACCGCTTCGCGGGCATAGCCCAGGGCGCGGTCGTCACGCTGGAAATAGCGGTAGTCGCAGCGACCGCCGCCGCCGCTGTTGCCGCGCTCGCGGCGGCCGTTCTGCTCGACGATGACACTGACGCCCAGGCGGACCAGCGGGCGTACGTCGGCCGCCAGGGTGCCGTCGACCGCGGCCACCAGGGTGCGCTCCCAAACCCCGGCCAGGCTGATGGTGACCTGCTGGATACGCGGATCCAGGGCGCGGGTCGCCTCGTCCAGCTGCTTCAGGAAGGTGACCTTAGTGGCGCGATCCAGCACTTCGAGGGGGTTGTCCTGGCCATAGAGCCGCTGCGCTGGCTCTACCGCACGAAACGCCTGGACCTGGCCTTCGGCGCCGCTGCGGGAGATGGAACGCGCGGCCTGGGCGGCCAGATCCAGGGCCTCGCCGGTAATGGCGTTGCTGTAGGCGAAACCGGTCTTCTCGCCGGACAGCGCCCGCACCCCGACGCCCTGGTCGAGGTGGAAGCCGCCTTCCTTGACGATGCCGTCTTCCAGCAGCCAGGACTCGGAGACGATGCTCTGGAAATACAGGTCGGCGGCGTCGATGCCGGGCCCGGCCAGACGCTGCAGCACGGGTTGCAGATCGTCCACCGCGAGTCCGCCGGGGCCCAGCAGGGCCGAGCCGACGCTATTTAGGTAATCACTCATGGAAACTCCAGACGACGCCCCCGGGGGCGTCGGAACGATGAAAGGGTCGCGAGGTGACCTCTAGCCTACTCGCGGAAGTGACTGATCCCTGATGCAAAAGACCAATGGCCGTCATTGCCGTTCGGCCAGGCGCGCCGGCAGGAAGCGGCGGTGCTGGGTGACGGGCATTCGCTGGCGCAATTGGGCCTGGCGCTCGGCATCGCGCTCGATGAGCAGCACGGCCTCGCCGCTGGCCTGGACGGCGAGCACCTCGCCCCAGGGATCCACGGCCATGGCGTGGCCCCAAGTCGTGCGGCCATTGGCGTGGACACCGCCCTGGGCGGCGCCCAGCAGGTAGCTCTGGGTCTCCACCGCCCGGGCGCGCAGCAGCAGCTCCCAATGGGCCTGGCCGGTGGGCGCGGTAAAGGCCGAGGGGGCGCTGATCAGCTCCGCACCGGCAGCGCGCAGGGCGCTATAGAGTTCGGGAAAGCGGAGGTCGTAGCAGACGCTCAGGCCCAGGCGGCCGACCGGGGTGTCCACCACCGTGAGGGTCTCACCGGCGGCATAGTGGTCGGATTCGCGATAGCTGCCCTGGCTGTCGCTGACGTCGGCATCGAAGAGGTGCAGCTTGTCGTAACGGGCGACGCGGCGACCTTGGTCGTCGAACAGCAGCGAACAGGCACAGGGCTTGCCCTCGGTGGCACCGTCGGGCAGCAGCGGCAGGGTACCGGCGAGCAACCAGAGCCCCAGTTCGCGCGCCCGACTGGAGAGCCAGAGCAGGATCTCGCCCTGGCCCAGCGCCTCGGCCCGCGCCAGTTCGGCGGGGGCCGGATGGCCAATGGCAACGAAGTTTTCCGGCAGCACCGCCAGGCGCGCGCCCGCTCCGGCAGCGCGTTCGAGCAGTCGCTCGGCGGCGCGCAGATTGGCCGCCACCGCGGGGCCGCTGACCATCTGCAGGATGGCTATGGACATGCAGGCACTCCAGGAGGGAGCGTCCATCCTAAGCAGCGGTGCGGCCGCAGGGCAATGCTCAATCGCGCTTGCCCGTGGTCATGGTCGGATTCTGCCAGGGGCCTTCGATGTGGTAGTTGATGCTGGCCATGCGCGTGATGCGATCGCCGATCAGTCGATCGACGATGAACAGCGCGCCACCGATGGCCGGTGCCCCGGCGATCAGCGCGGCCAGCGGCAGGGAGTTGCTGAGCGGCAGCCCGACCTTGAGATTGGCATCGACCCGGTTGCTGGCCATGTCCAGCAGGCCCTGCAGACTCATCTCGGCACCCGGCCCGCTGAGGCTGATGGGCTTGCGGGTGCGGAAGGCACCCTGCTGGGCGTCGAGCACCCCGGTGATGCTGTCATAGCTCAGGCCCTTGCCGAACAGATCGGAGAAATCCAGCCGCAGGCGGCGGCGGATGGATTCGAAATTGAGCAGACCGAAGATGCGCAGCGCCGAGGCCGTGCCTTCCACCTGGCGCAACTGGCCGTCATTGAAGCGGGCATCGAGGCTGCCGTTGAGGCGGGCCAGGGCGACATAGGCGGGCGAGCCGGGCCAGTCGACCCGGGCATCCAGGCGGAAATCGCGACTGGTGACGCTGGAAGCGAAATTCCAGCCCAGCAGGATATCGGCGATATTGCCGCCGGCGAGGCGGCCCTGGTAGTAGCTGTGGGTTGCACCTGGCGCGCCTTCCCAGCGCAGCGCGCCCTGCACCTTTAGGCCCCGCAGGTCGAGATCCAGGGCGTTGAAGTTGGCGCCTGAGGGCGAAGGTCTGAGCTGCAGGCGCTGGGCACCCACCAGACGGCCGCCCAGCTCCAGGCGATCGATGACCAGATTCAGCGCCGGCAGGCTGTGCGGATCGACGTCGGCCAGCGGATCGGGGCGCGGCGCCTCGCTTTCCACCGAGGGGTCCGCAGGCGTCTGGGGGATGCGCAGGTGCTGCAGGTTGATGTCGATCGGCTGGCCGGTCTGACGCGGGATGCGTACCTGGCCGGCGATGGTCTGGCTGGCCAGGCCAAGCTGCCAGGCACTGCCCTGGGGTTCATAGGTGAGGCGCAGGTTGTCGATCTGTTGCCCGAAGGCCAGGAAGCGCCCGAAGTTGAGATCGCCCCGCCCGAGGCTGGAGACGTCCAGGGTGTTGCCACCGCCCTGCCCTGCACTGCCGCCGCTCCCCGCCTTGCCATAGCGCTGGTAGATGTCCTGCCAGGCGGCCAGGTCGAATTCCGCCAGTTGCCCACGCAGGTCGTAGCCGGCGGCGGCGGGCAGATTGGCGGTGCCGCCGCCCAGCACGATCTCGCCGCGGCCCTTGGCGATGGCCTTGGGATCGAGCAGCAGCACGGCATCGGCGAGGCCCTTGTAGGTCGCCTCCACCCGCCGCTCGCCCTCGTTGAGCGCCAAGCTGAAGAAGCCGTCACGCGCCTCGTCGGCGTTCTTGCCGAAGGGCGCCGGCAGATCGATGGTCACCCCGCGCAGATCCGAGGTGACCGCCAGTTCGCTGTGCTCGGCCAGGGTCAGGCCGAGGCGATAGCCGAGCAGGCCACGTGCCGGGATGGGTCGTCCTTCGCTGCCCAGCCAGCGCGCCAGCTGGTCGACGTCGACCCGGCCGTCCACCACCAGCCGGGTGCGCGGATCGTCGGGTTTGCCCTCGGCCAGGGCCTGCCCGCGAATGAGCTGATCGAAGACCCGCGCCTGGATGTCGGGGGCACTGAGGCCGCTGCGGGTGTCGTAGCGAAAACTGCCGCGCAGCTCGGTGAGGGTCAGCGGGGGATCGGCCAGTTCCAGGCGCGCCCTGTCCGGCGTCAGCTCGACCACCACCACCGGTGGCTGCCCCTTGGCCAGGGGGATGTCCAGGTTCAAGCCGCTGTTGGCGAGCGCGCCCTCGCCCTTCCAGCCGGCAAAGACCTTGGCGGTCGGCAGCGGCGTTTCCTGGAGGATCTTCAGTCCATCGCGCACGCTGCTGTCGAGTCGCGCGCTGAGCCGCAGGTGCGGCGCGCTGCCATCGTGCAACAGCGGGATGCGCGCCTCGACCTCCCTCACCCGGGTGTCGAGAATACGTCCTTCGGGGACCTGCACCTTGACCCCGTCGCTTTCGATGAAGACATCGCCCCTGGCCTCGCGCAGGGCGGGCCAGCCGGGCTGATAGGCCAACTGGGCGTCGTGCACCCGGAAGAACAGACTCATGGTGCGCGAATGCGCCGGCGAGCCATGGCGCAGCGATCCCTGGTACTGGTAGATACCCTCGTCGATGCGCCCGCCGACAATGGCGGTGCTCAGCCACTGGGCCAGCTCCGGGCTGAAATCCGTGGCCGGCAGTTTGGTCGGCAGGTACTTGCGGGTGTAGCTGGCGTCGCCATCCTTGAGGCCGACGCGCAGGTCCATGTAGCTGTCCACCTCGGGATGCAGGCCGAGCTGGATATGCATGTCGCCACTGGCGGCGCCTTCCGGCCCGGTGACCTGCATCAGGGCACTGCCCAGGGTGAAGCGCTGGTCGTCGAGGCTCCAGGTCAGCCGCGCCCTGGCGGTGCGATAGCGCCAGGGTTCGGGAAAGAGGTCGCTCAGGTGCAGCATGAAGTCGGTGGTATCCAGGCGCAATTCGCCACCGCCCAGGCTGCCGCTCAGGCTACCGGTGACGCCCTCGGCGGCGGGAGCGCCGTGATAGGCGGCAAAGCCCACCCGTTCCAGATTGGCCGCATAGGAAAGGCGCTCGTGCAGCGGCTTCTGCGGATAGAAGTCGGCATTGAGATTGCGCAGCTGGCCATGGGGCGCCAGGGCCTGGAGTGCCTGGGCGACCGCTGCCGGCAGGGGCGCCAGATCCCGCGCCAGCCTGGCGGCCTGCCTGAGATCCAGCTGGTCGCCGCGCACCTGCAGGTGCTGGGCGTTGCTGTCATAGCCCAGGCCATAGCGGGCCTCCAGCGGCTGGCCGTCGAGCTGGGCCTTGAGCGCCAGGGCCCCGTGGTACTGGCTGGCGTCGCCAGCCTGCTGGTCGGCGTCCAGGGTCAGGGCCTGGAGGCGCACCGGCGGATGGTCGGCATAGGCGAGCGTCAGTTCATCCGCCTTCAGCCGCAGGTGGGAACGCTCCAGTCGACCTCCGGTCCAGGCGAACCAGAACTCGCCTTCCGCCTGGGCACGCCGCAGTTGCCACTGCCGGGTCAGGGCCGCCGGCACCCAGCGGGACCAGTCGCTGGCGGGCAGGCTGAGATAGCCTTCGACGGTGCTGGCACGCCAGTCCTCGGGACGCGGCATGGCGGTGAAGTGCGCCGCGACCGTACCGCCATCAGGCAGCCGGAAACGGGTCGCCAGTTCCAGGGCGCCACTGAGCTGCCGGGACAGACTGGCCTCGGCATACCTCAGGGTCACCGGCGAACCCTGCTGGGGAATCAGGCTGAGCTGGCTATCCAGCAGACTGGCATGGCCCAGACGCGCCAGGCCATCGAGCAGCGGACCCGGATCGAAGGGCTTGGCATCCGGCGCCCGCGGCGGCAGGCCGCGCAATTGCCAGTGCCCCTGGGCGTCTTCCTGCAGGACCAGATGGACGCCATCAACCTGCACGGACTTGAGTCGCAGCTGGCGATGCCAGAGGCTGCCGAAGACATCCGGCACCACCTGGAGGTGATCCAGCTGCACCATGCCCTCGCCGCGCCCCAGGCTCAGGTCGCGCAGGATCAGCACCGGATTCCAGCGGGCCCAGCGTCCTTCGAGCCGGCCCAGGCGCACCGGCTCGCCGAGTGCCGCCGCAGCGCGTGACTCGACTTCGTTGCGGTATTCGCCGACCCAGGGCATGAGCAACCGCCCCAGGCCGAGGTAGAGCGTCAACAGGACGAGCAGCAGCAGCGCCAGACCCAGCGCGCCGCGTTTGAGCAGGGACATCAAGACCCGGACCTAGAGCAGCACGACATCGTACTGCTCCTGGGAATACATGGTCTCGACCTGGAATTTGACGGTGCGGCCGATGAAGGCCTCGAGATCGGCGACGTTGCCCGATTCCTCGTCCAGCAGCCGATCCACCACCTTCTGGTTGGCCAGCACCAGGTAGGAATTGGCCTGGTAGGCCCGCGCCTCGCGCAGGATCTCGCGGAAGATCTCGTAGCAGATGGTCTCGGCGGTGCGCAGGATGCCGCGTCCCTGGCAGTTGGCGCAGGGCTCGCAGAGCACCTGGGACAGGCTTTCGCGGGTGCGCTTGCGGGTCATCTGCAAGAGGCCCAGTTCGGTGATGCCGATGATGTTGGTCTTGGCATGGTCGCGTTCGAGCTGCTTTTCCAGGGTACGGATCACCTGGCGCTGGTGCTCTTCGTCTTCCATGTCGATGAAGTCGATGATGATGATGCCGCCGATATTGCGCAGCCGCAGCTGGCGGGCGATGGCGGTGGCCGCCTCCAGATTGGTCTTGAAGATGGTCTCTTCCAGATTGCGATGGCCGACGAAGGCGCCGGTGTTGACGTCGGTGGTGGTCATGGCCTCGGTGGGGTCGATCACCAGATAGCCACCGGACTTGAGCAGTACCTTGCGCTCCAGGGCCTTCTGGATCTCGTCTTCCACGCCATAGAGGTCGAAGATCGGCCGCTCGCCCGGATAGTGCTCCAGCCGCGTCGCCACCTCGGGCATCAGCTCCTCGACGAACTGGCCGATACGCTGGAAATTCTCGCGACTGTCGACGCGGATCTTTTCCGTGCGCGGCCCGACCAGATCGCGCAGGGCGCGCAGGGCCAGGGTCAGGTCTTCGTAGATGGGCACCGGCACCGGTCCCTGGAGGTTGCCGGAGATCTGCTGCCAGAGCCGCCGCAGGTAGCGAATGTCGGCGAGGATGTCTTCTTCGCGCGCCGCCTCGGCGGCGGTGCGCAGGATGAAGCCGCCCTCGTGCTCGATGCCCTCGCTCTCCACGCAGCGCGCCATGATCGCCTTGAGCCGCTCGCGCTCGGCTTCGTCCTCGATCTTCAGCGAGATGCCGACGTGAGAGGTGCGCGGCATGTAGACCAGGTAGCGCGAGGGGATCGACAGGTGGGTGGTGAGGCGGGCGCCCTTGGTGCCTATGGGATCCTTGGTGACCTGCACCACCAGCGTCTGACCCTCGCGTACCAGGGCGTTGATGCTTTCCACCGCCGCACCTTCGCGCTGGGAGATCTCGGCGGCATGGATGAAGGCCGCCCGCGCCAGGCCGATGTCGATGAAGGCCGCCTGCATGCCCGGCAGCACCCGCACCACCCGCCCGCGATAGATGTTGCCGACGATGCCGCGTCTCAGGGTGCGCTCGACGTGCACTTCCTGCAGTACACCGTTTTCGACGACGGCGACCCGGGACTCCATGGGAGTGATGTTGATGAGGATCTCTTCGCTCATGGAGGACTCTTGGACAACGTGGAAGGGCAGAAAGGGGACCGTGGCGCCAGGCGCCTCAGCACGGGATATTCGGCCGTCAGACAGACCGCCAACAAGGGATGGCGAAAGCGCTCAGCAGTTCCGCGGTCTCGCACAGCGGCAGCCCTACCACGGCGCTTTAACTACCCGTCAGGCCGCGCACGAAGACCGCGCCGGCGCCCTGGATGGCGTAGCTGCCGGCCTTGTCGGCCGGCTCGCCGGTGTCCCAATAGCGTTCGGCCTCGCCGGGCGCCAGGGGGCGGAATTCCACCTCGGCGGACACCACGCGACTCAGGCAGCGCTCGCCATCGGCGACGGCGACGCCGGTCACCACCCGGTGCCGGCGTCCGCCGAGGGCGGCGAGCATGGCCAGGGCGTCGGCACGATCCCGGGGTTTGCCGAGCAGTTGGTCATCGAGCACCACGCAGGTATCGGCGCCCAGCACGCAGCCGGCGGAGGCACCGGCCAGCACCTGTCGGCCCATGGCTGCCTTGGCCCGCGCCAGGCGTTCGACATAGGCGTCCGCCGCCTCCCCCGGATGTGGGGTTTCGTCCACCGTTGCGACGACCTTCTGGAAGGCCACGCCGATCTGTTCGAGCAGTTCGGCGCGGCGGGGCGAAGCGGAAGCGAGGTAGAGCTGGGACATCGACAACAACCAGACGGCGGGGGATGACGGGAGAATGCCAGCCTGTTGCGGGTGAAACCAGCCTAGTTGACGCCGAATCTGAGGCGCAGCCCGCGGAGCAGCAGATAGATCCACGGCCAGAGCAGCGCGCTGACCAGCGAGGGGGTGAGAAACACCAGGGTCGGTGGCCGGCTGCCGGCCAGGGCATTGAGCCACAGCGCCAGCAACTGGGCGATGCCGTAGACCACCAGCAGCACGAAGCTCTGCTGCCAGATGGGAAAGGCCCGCAGTCGCTGCGCCAGGGAGCGCACCAGAAAGACCACCAGGCTCAGCACCAGGGCGGTCTGGCCCAGCAGGTTGCCGTAGAGGACGTCTTCGGCGATGCCCATCGTCCAGGCGGTGAACAGGCCGACGCGGTGCGGCAGGATCAGGGTCCAGAAGGTCAGCAGCATCGCCAGCCATAGCGGTCGGCCGATCTCCATGAACTCGGGCATGGGCACGACGGACAGCAGCAACCCGACCAACAGGGTGAGCCAGATCACCCACCCGTTGTGGCCGATACGCAGCGCCATCAACGATCACCCTCGTCGGGCAGTTCCGGCGCGGGTTGCTGGACCCGGCGCTGCGGTTGGGTGGCGTTAGCGGCCGGATGGCTCGGCGTGGCGGTCGCGCCCTGCACCGGTGGCTTGGCCGGCGCCGCCGGATGCGCCGCGTTGCCACTCGCGTTCGCGGGCGGCTTGGTCGGCGTGGCGGAATGGACCGGGCTGCTGCCCTGGCCCGCGGGCGGCTTGGCCGGCGTCGCGCTGCGACTGCCGGTGCCGGCGGCGGGCGCCGGCGTGACATTGGCGGCCGCCGGCTGCGCAGCCGAGGCGCCGGCTGGCGGCGGATTCGCTGGCGCGGCCGGGCGCTGGGCCGCATGGCGATCGGCGGCTTCCTGGGCCTCGGCGGCGTCGTTGGCGCGCTGCTCCGGCGTGCGGGTATCGCTGAACACCAGCAGCATGTAGCGACTGCGATTGAGCTTGGCGGTGGGAATGGCGCGCACCACGGCGAAGGGTTGCCCCGAGTCGTGGATGACCTTGGAGACGGTGGCCACCGGATAGCCCGCCGGGAAGCGCTGGCCCAGGCCGGAACTCACCAGCAGGTCGCCTTCCTTGATGTCGGCGGTGTCGGCCACATAGCGCAGTTCCAGCCGCTCGGGATTGCCGGTGCCGACGGCGATGGCGCGCAGGCCGTTGCGATTGACCTGCACCGGAATGCTGTGGGTCACGTCGGTGAGCAGCAGCACCCGCGCCGAATAGGGCATCACCTCCACCACCTGGCCCATCAGGCCGCTGGCGTCGAGCACCGGCTGGCCGACGAAGACGCCGTCCTTCGCGCCCTTGTCGATGATGATGCGGTGGGTATAGGGATTGGGATCGACGCCGATCAGTTCGCCGACCAGCACCTTGTCGTCCACCAGGGCGGCGGAATTGAGCAGCTCGCGCAGGCGCACGTTCTGCTCGGTGAGGGCGGCGAGTTTCTGCAGGCGGCGCTGCAGCAGCAGTTGCTCGGCCTTGAGCCGTTCGTTTTCCGCCATCAGTTCGGTGCGGCTGGAAAACTGGTCGCTGACGCCTTCCCAGGCGCGCAGGGGAAAACCCGCCACCTCATAGAGGGGCGAGAGGACCAGCGCCAGTTCGCTGCGTACCGGTTTCAGGTAGTCGAAGCGCGCGTCGGTGACCATGACACCCACCGAAAGGGCGGCCAGGATCAGCAGACGAATGCCCAGCGCCGGGCTTTTGCTGAAAATCGGCTTGATGGTGAGTTCCTCGCAGAACGCGCCCGGCGCTCCGGCCGCCAGGGGCAGCCGGAGCGGGGCCTGTAGCCTGGAACTGCCTTATTCGGTGGACAGCAGGTCCATGGCGTGGCGATCCATCATGTCCAGCGCCTTGCCGCCGCCACGGGCCACGCAGGTCAGCGGGTCTTCGGCGACGATCACTGGCAGCCCGGTTTCCAGCGACAGCAGCTTGTCCAGGTCGCGTAGCAGGGCGCCACCACCGGTCAGCACCAGGCCACGCTCGGCGATGTCGGAGGCCAGTTCCGGCGGCGACTGCTCCAGGCAGCTCTTGACCGCCTGGACGATGGTCGCCAGGGATTCCTGCATGGCTTCGAGCACCTCGGTGGAATTGAGGGTGAAGCTGCGCGGTACGCCTTCGGCCAGGTTGCGGCCACGGACGTCGATCTCGCGGACCTCGCCGCCCGGGTAGGCGGTACCGATTTCCTGCTTGATGCGCTCGGCGGTGGATTCGCCGATCAGGCTGCCGTAGTTGCGACGCACGTAGGTGACGATGGCTTCGTCGAAGCGATCGCCGCCGACGCGGACGGATTCGGCATAGACCACGCCGTTCAGCGAGATCAGGGCGATCTCGGTGGTGCCGCCGCCGATGTCGACGACCATGGAGCCATGGGCTTCCTCGACCGGCAGACCGGCACCGATGGCCGCGGCCATCGGCTCCTCGATCAGGAACACCTCACGGGCACCCGCGCCCAGCGCGGATTCGCGAATGGCGCGGCGCTCGACCTGGGTCGACTTGCAGGGCACGCAGATCAGCACCCGCGGACTGGGCTGCAGGAAGCTGTTCTCGTGCACCTTGTTGATGAAGTACTGCAACATCTTTTCGCAGACGCTGAAGTCGGCGATGACGCCGTCCTTCATCGGGCGGATGGCGGCAATGTTGCCCGGCGTCCGACCGAGCATGCGCTTGGCGTCGGTACCGACGGCGACGACGCTCTTCTGGTTGCCATGGGTACGGATGGCGACGACCGACGGCTCGTTGAGCACGATGCCACGCTCGCGGACATAAATCAGGGTGTTGGCGGTTCCCAGGTCGATCGACAGATCGCTGGAGAACATGCCACGCAATTTCTTGAACATGAGGTGACCCTAGGCGGTGACAAGCAGGCACGCGACAGGACAAACGTGCGGGTAAAAAAGTGCGGCAGACTCTAACAATCGCAGGGATTTAGGGCAAGGCGCCGATATGCTAGATTGAGAGCTTTTCCGGGCCGTTAAGCCCCTGTTCAACGCGGCGCCCGACCCGCCCA
>NZ_WHOV01000234.1:0-4989 GCF_009765395.1 Pseudomonas sp. BAV 4579
CATCGTTGCCGAAGTCTCCTATGACGACGTCGCCGAAGAGCTGCTGAGCAGCGATCTTTTCTGCGACAACGCCTGGTTTCTGTTCGAGATGAACGCCACCAGCGCTGACGGCGTCCAGGCCTGACTGATCACACCCTATAGGCGCCCTCGGGCGCCTTTGTCTTTTGGAGGCCCCATGGGTACCGAAACCTCACCAGCTCACAGCAAGTTCGATCTTGACGACGCCGGCCACAACTACCCATTGCAGGTCCTGCAGTCCCGCCGCGGTTTCTACCTCGGCACGCTGGACGATGAGGGCCTGCCCTTTAGCCGCGAGTCGAACGAATACTTCCGCAGCCACAAGGCTGCTGAACAAGCACTCAACTCAGGGAAGTGGACTCGGCATTCGCTGAGCATCTGACGACCTGAAACCACCGCCAACGCTAGACACCTGTCCACTCCGGTAGCCGTGGCTACCATGGCCGTGGCGAAGACCGCGGATCAATAGCCCAAACGGTTCGATAGCACGTGGCGTGACGTAACTAGCCGCTGACGTTCGCCGACGTCGGTAGTGGTACCTCTCGCACTGTTGTTGTAACACGGAACCTGCAACTGGTCTGGCGCCAAGCCGTGACGGCGCTGGATCGCTATATAGAAGCTGTTTGCGCTGGGAACGGCTTCGTACTGACGAACTTGATGGGCGACCTGTGCAGCCGGCCATCGTGGATGCCAATCATAGAAAAATAGCCGATCTCACGGCCTGGCTTCGTCTTCACTGATGGTTGACGTCCATAGCTCGGGGCACTGGATCAGCTCCAGCAGGTTTCCCGAGTTGTCGCGGATGAATGCCATGGATGTACCTTGCACCACCTTTTCGAAGACGACGTCGGCGCCCTTTTCGCGTAACCCTGCCATCGTCCCCGGTACGTCCAGTACGGCGAGAAACAGGTGCTTGTTGCCGTGGGTTCGAACGTCCTGATTGGGGTCGCGACGCTCAGCCGGTAATGGCGCGGCGCCCGCAACCTGGAATAACTCCAGACGGAAATCTCCGCGGCGAATGAAGGCTACCTCCGCCGGTATGATGTCAATGAACGCACGCATCTCCAGCTCGAATCCGAGCATCCGCTGGTACCAGCCGATGGCAGCATCGATCTCCGGTACGCTGATACCGACATGATGGGGGCGTATCTCGGGCAGAGTCAGATTCATCCCTTCGCTCTCTTCGTTAGATTTCAATGAAAGACGCCATTCATTGCCTTGACAGCATCCTCGGTAAGGGGCGGTTGGCAGGCAATTGCCATTTCCGCATCAGTCACTTCCTAGGGCTCGGTGAGGTGTCGCGAGGACGCACGGCGTGTCTCGGCGGGATCAGAACACCGTGCCGCCATCGGCGTTGAGCACCTGGCCAGTGATGAAGCCGGCTTCTTCCGAGATGATGAACGCTAGTAACCCGCAGAGATCTTCCGGCACGCCATTGCGCTTGATCAGTTGCTGATCGCGTACTGCATCGAACAGTGCTGGCGGCAGGCTCCTCTCCGACGCCGCGGTACGCGTCAAGCCCGGTGAAATCGCATTGACCGTGATGCCCTGTGGGCCAAGCTCAGCGGCAAGCGCGCGGACTAGGCCGACGCCAGCCATCTTGGTAGTGATGTAGGCCGCGAAGTTGGGCATCGGGTTGCCCACAGTGCTGGAGGCGATCTGCACTATTCGTCCGAAGCCACGGCGGGCCATGTCCGGGGCGAAGCTCTGGGACAGTAATAAGGAGGCCTCGACGTTCACCGCCTCGAATCGGCGGAAGACTTCCAGCGTCAATTCGGCAAAAGGTACCAGCGGCATGAAGGCGGCATTGTTGACCAGGATGTCGCAGCGCCCGAAGCGTTTCAGCACCTGGACGGCGAAGGTGCGCAAGGCATCGGCATCGGCCAGGTCAAAGGCTTCGGCGTACACCTCTGTGCCAAGCTCGCGGACAGCTGAAACGGTTTCCTCCGGCAAGCTTAGATCGGCAAGCGCCAGCTGGCATCCCTGGCGCGCCAGCCTACAGGCGAAGTGGTGGCCCAAGGCGCCGCCGGCTCCTGTGAGAACCGCGACGCGGCCGTGGTGAGTACCCTGCACGATGCATCTCCTCAAAGTTGTTCTTGTTATTGAGGCGCTTCTTAGGCCGCCTGGATCACTGGAAATAACATTAGCGTCTGAAGAATCATTGGAGAAATCGTTTGTTCATATCCGAGGTATCCAAGATATGGATGCCGGAATCATCACTCGCCCAGCGAAAAGGCCCGCCCACGGGCCTTTGTCGAAGGCCGCTGGGTAAATCCCAGCCCGGATTGCTCAGGGCTGCTTGGCCTTGCGGAACGGCAGGCTGGCCAGAAACGCCATGTCCTTGACGCTCAACATCTTCAAGCCGGCCCGCGTGGCGGCGCCGTCCAACCGTGCCTCCATGGGGAGGGTGCCGA
This sequence comes from Pseudomonas sp. BAV 4579, assembly GCF_009765395.1. Classification (NCBI taxonomy): domain Bacteria; kingdom Pseudomonadati; phylum Pseudomonadota; class Gammaproteobacteria; order Pseudomonadales; family Pseudomonadaceae; genus Pseudomonas; species Pseudomonas sp. BAV 4579. The sequence continues at coordinate 2,433 of NZ_WHOV01000234.1, forward strand.
AGCTCTTGCCCTTGATCACCAATTCGTCGCCTACCCGGCGGATCGACTCGACGTGCATCAGTTCTTCATCCGCCGGCCCGCGCAGCACCATGCCATCGCAAGCGGCGGGGCTCTGCCTGACCGGCGGTGGCAAGTCTTCACGCACATCGGAGGAAACCGCGTCGAAGTCCATTCCCAGATGCTCGAACATCTTGATCGCGGTGGCGCGGCCGGCACCATAGACGCCACCGCCCGGATGCTGAAACGGGCCAGCAAGGAACAAACGGTCGACGCCAGGCACGGTGAACTGGCCGAGATCCGGCGTGGGGCGATGCCCTGCGCTCTGATAAAAATAGGGCGCCACACCATGCAGGTCGCCGCGCATCATGCTGTTGGGGCTGGAACGCTCCAGGTCGACCGGGCTGACGATACTACGGGCGATGATGTTGTCGCTGGTCAAGTTGCTGACAAACTTGCGGTAGTGCTCCAGCGAGAGATCGCCGATCTGCTCCTTGAACTCGTCCCAGTGACGGTCCCTCCAGCGGGGGTCGTTGACCTTGTAAGGTGCGAAGGTGATGCCATGGAACATGCCCGCCCCGGTGGGAACGCGGGTCTTGTCGCCAAGGCTCTCGTCACCGCCGGCACATAGGCGGCGCTGGCTGATATAACCGCGCTTGAGCTCATCGAAGTCGGCTAGCATCTCGTCCAAGGAGTCGGTAGCCATGAACTCCAGCATGGTGGCATAGCCCACCTCTTCTCCCGCGTAGTACTGGCAGTTCTTCTTGAGGTCGTAGTGGCTGACCATAATCGAGAACGGCGCCAAGGCCGCGCGCTCCGCCCGCGCTAGCACCGGTTCCGGCACTCCCTCTACGAACTTGCGTACGACATGGGGGTGGATGGCGCCGATTACCGCGTCACGGGCCTGGATGGTCTCGCCGCTATTGAGACGTACGCCGGTGGCGCGTCCACCGCTGGTGAGGATCTGCGCCACCTCCGCGTTGCATCGCACCTCACCGCCGTGGAACTCAATGCAGCGCACCAGCGCCTCGGTCAACTTGCCGCTGCCACCTATGGGTTGCGAAACGCCATAGGTATGAATGATCCCCGGCATTAGCAGCACGCCCATCCCCGTGCCTAGCTCGTTGGGCGCCTGCAGGTTCTCGCTGACCAGACGCAGGAGGTGGATCTTGATCTTGTCGCTCTCGTAGAGCTGATTAACCAGGTCCAAGCAATCGCGACTCATATAGTCCAGCATCAAGCGGCCTTCATCGCTCCGATCGAGCATCGCTACCAGCTCGCCCAGGGGCGGCGGCGGTGCGTACAGGCCGGGCATGAACATCTGCAGGATTTTCTGGCTCACCTTGACGAATTCGCGGTAGGTCTCGGCGTCCTTCGGCGAAATCCTGGCAAAGCCCTCGCAGGTCTTGTCGACGTCCTTATAGGTGAATAGGACCGACTGGTCCGGAAATATGGTCGCGTGTGGCACCGGCGAGTAGTGGTACTTTAGTCCGTGCTGGCTGAGCAGTCCCAATTCATCCTGGCGCAACAGCGGATTGCCCTGGATCATGATATGCACGCTGGAGTGCTCGTCGTGCCAATAGCCAGGAGTATTCAGCTGGCGCGTGCTGACGCCGCCACCGGGATAGCCCTTGCGCTCCAGTACCAAAATCTTCTTACCCGCCTTGGCCAGGTAAGCCGCAGCAACCAGGCCATTGTGGCCGGCGCCCATGGCAACGATGTCGTAGGGGGTGTTACTCATTTTCAACTCCGCGCTGGATAGGGAGAGCGATCTCTTGCGACCGCTACCGCCCCCGCTTGGGGGCAGGACTTCAGGTGCTCAACGAAGGTGCCATCGCTTCAGGAGGGAGGGGCCTTGCTGGCAGGTCGTCACGATCTTGGGCCATTCCTTGGCGTCATTCGGCAGGGTGATGCCCCTAGAGTCGAACATGGCAAGGTTGGCCTTGCCTCGCGAGCAACCCTTCAAGGACACGGTGCGGCCCATAATGGCGTCCCGGCGGTACATCGGGCGACACGCGCCGTAGGACGAGCGCCACACGCAATATCTAAAGCGCGATGCCGAGCCGGCGAGCACGTCGGCTTCATGCTCGAAACGAACCGGCGCGTGAGCGACTGTGGTAGAAAGAAGGCAGCGGATAGGTTGCCAGAAGCGGCCGGCAGTAATTTGCAGCGGGTAAAGTAATGTTCGAACATACCTAGGGAGAGGTAGCGCATGGTCAGCTCCGCTATTTGTTTTTGTTCAGTACACCCCGCCTGTCGGCCTGGCGGTTCCCAGCTAATTCCTAGGGGCCGGATACTCGCTACATTACGTATTTTCGGGCCATCCGGGAAATTCTCAATTTATATATAAAGCATAACTGCGGTGGATGGTGTGAAGCCTGATATCCCAGCATGAAATGACACCAGCTTCGACGTTCAGCCGACACCCGAAGTCCTCACCGTCGCCTCGATTCCAAGCTGCTGGTTATGCACAGCGAACATTGCCAACCCCGCGCAAGCAAGCATTCTAGGGCTTGTCTGAAAAGTCGTGTTTGCTAGCCTGTTCCTGTGATGGCAATGG
>NZ_WHOV01000235.1:0-8935 GCF_009765395.1 Pseudomonas sp. BAV 4579
GGCCTTGAGCGCGAAGAGCGCGAAGGTGACATCGGCGTATTCATCGTTGACCATCGGCCCGATCACCCCGGCGGGCAGCGTCTTGGCTTCGTCACTGAGCTTCTTGCGCGCCTGGTAGAACTCCTCGGGCACCTCGGCCGGCGGCGTCTGGTCGAGCAGCGTCAAGGTGGTGAAGGCCAACCCCGGACGGGTATAGGTTTCCGAACGGTCGTACCAGCGCAATTCCTGCAGGCGCTTTTCCAGCTTCTCGGCGACCTGATCCTGCATCTCCTGCGCCGTGGCGCCCGGCCAGGCGGTGATGATGGTCATGACCTTGACCGTGAAGGCCGGATCTTCCGCCCGGCCCAGCTTGAAGAACGACAGTACCCCGCCGACCGAGATCAGCAGGATCAGGAACAGGGTGATCGAGCGCTCGCGGACGGCCAGTGCCGACAGATTGAATCGGCTGTCGCTCACGGCTGCTGTCCTTCCAGGGCACTGTTGGCAGCTGTGGCCAGGCGGATCGCCTGGCCCTCGTGAAGGAGATGAACGCCGAGGGCCACGACCCGGTCACCCGGCAGGAGGGGGCCATCCACCAGGGCGGTGTCATCCGCCAGCTGACGAACCTGCACGGGTACCCAGGCGACCTGCTCGGGCGAGCCCTGGATACGCCAGACCCCTGCGCCCCTGCCCTCGTCGTACAGGGCGCCCAGCGGCACCTGCAAGGCCTCCGCCCGCTGCCCGGAGTCTTCCGGGATGCGCAGTGTCACCGTGGTGCCCAGGGGCGCCTTGGCCAGCGCCCCTTCGAGCACATAGCGCGCCTCGAAGGTTCTGGTCTCGCGATCGGTGCTGTCCGACAACTGCCGCAGTCGTGCCGGTCCTGGCTGTAGCTCGCCGCCCAAGCGGCTGGCCTGGGCCAGCGAGCCAAGCGCCGGACGCAAGGTCTCCGGTAGCTGGACGACGACCTCCCGGGCGCCCGCGCGAGCCAGGCGCAGCACAATCTGCCCAGCGGCCACGACCTGCCCGGGCTCGGCCAGGGTATCGACCACGGTGCCCTCCGCATCGGCCACCAGGACGGCATAACGGCTGGCGTTGAGGGCGACTTCCGCCTGGGCTTCCGCCGCCTTGAGCTGGGCCCTGGCCGTATCCGCAGCGGCCCTGATCTGATCGTAGCCGGAGACCGAGATAGCCCCCGTGCCGCGCAGGTCCCGATAGCGAGCCTCATCGTCTGCCGCCTGGCGAGCCCGCGCCTGGGCGGCGGCCACGGCTTCGCGCTGGGCCTGCAGGGCCAGTTGCAGATCGCTGGGATCGAGCTTGAGCAGCGGTTGTCCGCGCTTGACGGTTGCCCCTATGTCCACCAGCCGTTCGGCAACCTTGCCGGCGACGCGAAAGCCCAGATCGCTCTGCACTCGCGCGGCGACGATGCCGGTGAAGGTGCGGCTAGCGCGCTCGGCCTGTTGCGCCACGGCGGCTCGTACCAGCGGTGCCTGCGTACGGGGATCGCCTTGGGAAGGAGCGTCGCACCCGCCAAGAGACAGCGGAAGGACGGTAGCCACCACAGCAGTGGAAAGCAGACGGCGCGCGAACATGGAAGCTCCGAGAGGATGCCAGCAGAGCGCGCAATTTGATACCAGTGACCTTTTAGTCAATAGTCACTAGATAATTTAAGGCGAGAGGCTACGCAGGACCAGGTTGGCCAGCTGGGTGAGGGCGACGTCGAAATGCTCGAAGCTGTGCTGCAGCATCAGCGGATTCAGATAGGGTCGAAGCACGAGATAGGTCGCGGTCGTCACGTCGTCGATCGGCGTCTTGCGCTCGAACTGCCCCTCCCCGCGGCCCTGCAGCAGAATCTCCTTGAGCAGCTCCTGCATCCGGGCTTCGTAGCTGATCGTGGCCGGCCAGCGACCGGAGGCTGCAGAGATGGCGATTTCGTACAACTTTCGATCCTCCGAAAACAGCTGCAGGGTTGCCGCCGGAAGGCTCTGGAAAAGCCTTCTGAGCTTTTCCGGCGGACTGTCAGTCGAACCGACCGCGGCCCTTGCCGTTGCCTCGATTCCCTGCAGGCAATCCGCACAGATGGCCTCGCCGATCGCCTGCTTCGAATCGAAGAACTTGTAAATGTAGGCTTTGGAAAACCCGATGCTCCGGGCGAGTTCGGACACCGTGGTTTTCTCGTAGCCGTAGCGGCTGAAGTGGTCTTTCGCTGCCACCATGATCTGGTGGCGAACGTCGTGCTCGGCCGGTCCACGCGCCTGGCCAGGGGAAACGGATTCGGTAGTCATGGGGTTGGGTGTTCCAGCAGTTGCAAAATGAAACGGAAAGTGACCAATATACACTTTAGTCACAAAAACCGTTCAGGCGTTGCTCAGGATAAAAGCCCATGCGCTCCAGACTCCAGATGATTCTGCTCACCAGCGCCCCTGGCGAGCGGCTGTACCCTTGGGCCTGACTACCACGCGCCAGAAATTGCGCTGCCCGCAACCTTCCAGCGGGAGCCGGTGCCAGCGCCCCTGGCCGATCAGGCGCTGGCTGGCTGGTGGGACCGTTTCAAGGATCCGCTCCTGAGCCGCCTGGTAGAACAGGCGCTTGCGCAAAATCTCGATCTGGTCCAGGCCGACGCACGCATTACCCAGGCGCGTGCCGGCTTGACGGCGGCCAAGGCCGCGCTATTGCCAGCAGGCGATCTTGGTGGCCAGGCCGGTCGTGCCTATCAGTCGCTGGAAACACCGCTTGGACGGGTGCTCGACTCGGCGCCCGGCTACGACAGGAGCGGTTCTTCCTATGAAGTAAATCTCGAAGCAAGCTGGGAGCTGGACGTGTTCGGCGGCCTGCGTCGAGGTCGCGAAGCCGCCTTGGCCGAGTACCAGGCCAGCTTGGCCGGTGCCCGTGCCGTGCGGCTGGCCGTGGCTGCCCAGACGGCCGACCTCTATGTCGACATCCGCGGTCTGCAGACACGCCTGGCGATCGCTCGCCATCAGGTGGACACCCAGCAGGGATTGCTGTTGATGGTCAGGCTATTGAACGGCAAGGAACTGGCGACCGACCGGGAGCTACGCCAGGCCGAAGGGGGCTTGGCCGAGGTTCAGGCCTCGATACCCGGCCTGGAGTTCTCGCTGGAGCGGGCCATGAATGCCCTGGATGTGATGCTGGCGACACCACCTGGCACCTGGCGTAGCCAACTGGCTGGCGCCGCGTCCATTCCCGACGCCCCCCGCATCGAAACGGCAGGCACACCCGCCGACCTGCTCCGTCGACGTCCGGACCTGATCGCGGCCGAGCGCCGCCTGGCCGCCGCCAATGCCCGGATCGGCACCGCGATGGCCGAGTACTATCCCAAGCTCTCCCTGAGCGCTCTGCTCGGCAGCGCCACCACGATTTCCAGTGGCAATCTCTTCAGCCACGACGCCAATCAGGCGCTCGGTGCCCTGGGCGTACGCTGGCGGCTGTTCGACTTCGGCCGGATCGATGCGCAGATCCAGGCGGCCAAGGGACAGCGCGCGGAATCGCTGGCGGCCTATCGGCAGGCAGTATTGCGTGCCACCGAAGACGTCGAAGATGCCCTGACCGGCCAACTGAAGCGCGAAGAGCAGGTCACCCTGCTGACGGCGGGCGAGGCCTCGCTCAGCCAAGCCCGCCAGGCCGCCGCCCTCGCCTACCAGAAGGGCGTGCTGCCCCTGGTCGATGTGCTGCAGGCCGATGAGCGCCTGCTACGCACGGCCGATGCACGTGCCCAGGCGCAAACGGCAGCCGCACAGGCGGCAATAAGCACCTTCAAGGCGCTGGGGGGAGGCTGGCAACCCGCATCCACCGCCGCCTTGAGCCTCCAATAAAAGAAGACGACCGGGCCGGCCCGCGCGGCTGTCCGGTACAGAAGCCGGGATTCTGCATGGCGACCCCTGCAAGCCGGCCGGCCATACTGGGTACCCCTGGCCGGCACCGGTCAGCTCTCCAGGTAGACAGCCATTCCGGTCGTCCCATGCCAGCAGGTTAAGACACGTCAATGCAACCCTTCGCCCTCTACCTCCTGCTGTGCGGCCTCACCATCGCCAGCCCCGGCCCGGGCGTACTGCTCACGATCACCAATGCACTGCAGCTGCGGCTGCGCGGCGCCCTGCCGGGCATCCTCGGGGTGGTGCTGGGCATACTACTGGTGGCCATCCTGGCAAGCACCGCGCTCGGCGCCCTGGTGAGCAGCTCGCCGCGGACCCTGCAGAGATTGCAGCTGGTCGGCGCGCTCTATCTGGGCTGGCTGGGGCTGCGGCGTCTGCGCGGTCCCGCGGCCCACGGCCGGCAGCCTGCCGCCACTCGGCCTTCGGTCAGCGGTGGCAGACACCTCCTGCAGGGCTTGCCGGTGTCCCTCACCAACCCCAAGCTGATCCTCTTCTTCCTGGCGCTGTTTCCACCCTTCATCCAGGCGGATCGCCCGCTGTTGCCGCAGCTGGTGCTGCTGGTGGCGACCTTCTGCCTGATGAGTTTCATCATCCATTGCAGCTACGCCGGGGCGGCGACCGTCCTGAGTGCCCGCCTGACCGTTGGTACCACCCTCGCCCGGCTGCAGCGAGCGGCTGGCGCGCTCTTCCTGGTGTTCGCCGCGCTGTTGCTGGGAGCGGCCCTGGGGTCCCCTGGCGCCTAGTGCGTGACCAGGGTCCGGCTGGCGTCGTTCGACGCTTCCCGCGACTGAGACTGCTCCTGCCGCAAGGCCGCGAAACGCGCCGGGGACAGCGGCCGCTGCAGGTGGAAGCCCTGGGCCTGGTCGCATTTGAGGTCGGCGATGCGCGCCAGCTGGCCGGCGGTCTCGATACCCTCGGCCACCACCGTCAACGACAGGGCCCGCCCCATGCTGACGATCGCCTCGACGATGGCCGCATTGCTCTCGCTCACCTCGATGTTGGCGACGAAGCTGCGATCGATCTTCAGACAGTCGAAGGGATAGGTGCGCAGATAGCTCAGCGAGGAATAGCCGGTGCCGAAGTCGTCCATGGACAGCCGCACGCCCAGGGCCTTGAGCTTCTTCATCGATTCCAGGGCACCGGCGGCATCCTCCAGCAGCACGCTCTCGGTGAGTTCCAGCTCGACCCGCGCCGGATCGATGCCGGTGCGCAGGAGAACCTTGCTGATCCGCGCGATCAGGTCCTCGCGCTGGAACTCCAGCGGTGACAGGTTGATGGACACGATCAACTGCGGTTCCCAGGTCACGGCCTGGCTGCACGCCTCCTGCAACACCCAGTCGCTCAGGCCGAGGATCAGCCCGGTCTCCTCCGCCAGCCCGATGAACTCGGCGGGCGCCAGCCGACCACGAGCGGGGTGATTCCAGCGCACCAGCGCCTCGGCGCCCAGCAAGCGCTGGCCATCGGCGGCGAAGCGCGGCTGGAAATCCAGTTCGAATTCCAGTCGCTGCAAGCCCAGGCGCAACTCGGTTTCCAGCTGGCGCCGTTCGAGGATGCGCTGGTTCATGGTGGGTTCATAGAACCTCAGGGTGTTGCGTCCCGCCGCCTTGGCTTCGTACAGGGCGATGTCGGCATAGCGCAGCAAATCCTCGGCGCGGTTGCCATCCTGGGGCGCCCGGGCAATGCCGATGCTCGCCCCGATGCTGATGTCGTGCTCGTCGATGCGCATGGGCCGGCCGATGCCCTCCAGCATCCGGTTGCACAGCACGCTGACCTGCTCGGCGCTCGGAGGGCCATTCACCGCGATGACGAATTCATCGCCACCGATGCGCGCGACCAGATCGCCTTCCCGCACGCTGGCGCGCAACTCCCGGGCGACCTGGCAGAGCACCTGGTCGCCGGCGCCATGGCCGAGGGCGTCGTTGACCGGCTTGAAGCGGTCCAGGTCGAGGGCCAGCAGATACAGCGGCTGACTGGCATTGACGCCCTCGGCGAAGCGCTGCGCCAGGTAGCGGTGCAGTTGATGACGATTGGCCAGCCCGGTCAGGGCATCGTGCTGGCTGATGTGTTCGATGCGCGCCTTGGCCTCGATTTCCTCGGTCACGTCGCACACGGTGCCGCGAAAGCCCGCCAGCAGGCCACCGCTGATGATGGGTTGCGCCGTCAGCTGGCAGTACCTGAGCTTGGCCCGGGCATCGCGCATTTCGCAGCGCAGCGGGCGCCGGGTACGGCCGGCCGCCAGGGGCGTCCGCGCCACTTCTTCCACCTGGCTCGGCGGATAGCCGAGCAGTTCGTGCAGCGGGCGGCCCAGCCAGTCCTCGCGGCTGAAGCCGGTCACCGCCACGAAGCGCTCCGAGAGATAGACCAGGCGCTGCTCGGCGTCGCTTTCCCAGATCCAGTCGGACGAGGCCTCGGAAACGGTGCGGAAGCGCTGCTCGCTGTGCCTCAGGGCCTCTTCGGCCACCTCCGTCTGCCGTGCCGCCAGGCCGATCCGGCGGCGCAGGTACCAGACCAGCAGCAGCGCCAGACCGCACATCGCCGCCAGCAACGGCAGGAACTGCCCCAGCAGACCCTGCCCCATGCCATGCACCCGCCAGTGAAAGGTCACGGCGATACCCGGATCGGACTTCACCACCAGGGTCGGCCGCTCCGCCAAGGCGGGCAATTCCCTGGCTCCGCGGTCAGCCCGGGCAATTCGAAGGTCTGGCCGAGCTGGGCGAGCTTGTCCGGCGTGAGGATGTCGACGAAGACCATGTAGGACAGCCGCTTGAAGTCTTGGTAGGTGGCGTCCGGGCGGATGACCGCGGCCAGCACGCTGGCCGACTTGCCCTCGATCAGAAAATAGCCCTGGGCATAGCCATCCTTGAGCGAACGCTCCCGGGCCTGGGCCAGCAACGGCGCCTGATCGTCGCCCAGCCAGGTATCCAGTTGCAGCTTGCTGCGACCGCCGCCGACCACGGCGTAGCGCGTGACACCAGTGGGTGCCAGGATGAAGGCGCCATTGACGCCATAGCCGCTGTAGAGGGATGGCCCGACGTTGTCTTCTTCGTAGGCCCAGTTGACGTCGACCTTCTTGCTGGTCCGCGCATAGGCCTCGATCCAGAAGGAGTAATCGGTCAGCACCCGGCCCAGTCGGTCCAGCCGCGTCTCCAGCGCCCGCTGGGCATCCGCCTCGCTGTGATGGCGCTGCTGCTCGTCGATGCGCGCGCACAGGTCGAACAGCATCCAGCCGGCCAGGGTGAAGATGAGGGTGACCAGGGCGAAGAAACCCAGGGAGGCCTGACGGGCGACGCGGTTGAGTTGGGTAGGCACGCTAGCGACCTGTGGCAACGGTTGTACGAGGGTGCTGACGGCAGGCGGCCTGGCCGTAATCATCTACCTTTATATCGACACAGAGGTGACGGCCTTGAAGCGCTGGCATAAATATTCCGCAGAAACCCAGCCTAGAGCGGTTTTTTGCACCATCGGCGGGCAGCACGCCACTGTGCGCGCCAGAACGGCGCAGCCTTGGCCAGGCCGCTTGTCCAAAAACGACAGGGGCGGTCCACTCGACCGGGCAAATGTTGACCTATCGGTCAGCTTTACCCACCATCAAGACATTCGAGACCAGGTGGAGAGCGGCCGTGATCAGGTTTCTGCTGGACCAGGAGCTGCGCAGCGAAGAGCTGCTCGACCCCAACCTCACCGTGCTGCAGTACCTGCGCGAGCGCTGTGGCAAGACCGGCACCAAGGAAGGCTGCGCCTCGGGCGACTGCGGCGCCTGCACGGTGGTGCTGGCCGAGCCCGACGGCGACCGGTTGCGCTATCGCACCGTCAACAGTTGCCTGACCTTTGTCGCGGCGCTGGACGGCCGGCAGCTGATCAGTGTGGAGGACCTCAAGCACCGGGGTCGTCTGCATCAGGTGCAGCAAGCCATGGTCGACTGCCATGGCTCCCAGTGCGGCTACTGCACCCCGGGCTTCGTCATGTCGCTGTTCGCCCTGCAGAAGAACGTGGCCGCGCCGGATGACGCCGCGACCCACGAAGCCCTGGCCGGCAATCTCTGTCGCTGCACCGGCTACCGGCCGATCCTGGCCGCGGCCGAACAGGCCTGCGCCGGCCGGCAGCCGGATCAGTTCGATGCCCGCGAGCAGCAGACCCTGGAGCGTCTCCAGGCCCTGGCGCCGGTGGCCGCTACGCGCCTGGAGGGAGACGGTCGACGCTGCCACAGCCCCACCAGCCTGAGCGAACTGGCCAGTCTCTACCTGACCCATCCCGAGGCGCGCCTGCTGGCCGGCGGCACCGACCTGGCCCTGGAGGTCACCCAGCAGCATCGCCGCCTGGAGACCCTGATCTACCTGGGCAACCTGCCCGGATTGCGCGGCGTTACCCTGAGCGACGAGGTCATCGAGATCGGCGCCGCCACCCCGCTGGCCGATTGCGCCGCCGCCCTGGCCGCCGACTACCCGGACTTCGGCGCCCTGCTGCAGCGCTTCGCCTCCCTGCAGATCCGTAACCAGGGCACCCTGGGCGGCAACATCGGCAACGCCTCGCCCATCGGCGACAGTCCGCCCCTGCTCCTGGCGCTGGGTGCCAGCGTACTGCTGCGCCAGGGCGAACGGGTGCGCGAACTGGCCCTCGACGACTTCTTCCTCGACTATCGCCAGACCGCCCTGGAACCCGGCGAATTCATCCAGGCGGTACGGGTGCCGCGGGCCCGTGAAGGACTGGTGTTCCGCGCCTTCAAGGTGTCCAAGCGACTGGATGACGACATTTCCGCGGTCTGTGCCGCCTTCGCCCTGGAACTTGAGCAGGACCGCGTCGCGGCGGTACGCATCGCCTACGGCGGCATGGCGGCCACGCCCAAGCGTGCCGCTCAGTGCGAGCAGGCGCTGCTCGGCCAGCCCTGGAATGCCGCGTCCATCGAACGCGCCGTCCAGGCCCTGGCCAAGGATTTCGCCCCGCTGTCGGATTTCCGCGCCAGTCGCGAATACCGTCTGCTGACGGCGCAGAACCTGCTGCGCAAATGTCACCTGGAGACCACCCAGCCCACGCTCGCCACGAGGGTCACCGCCCATGTCTAGCACCCT
>NZ_WHOV01000236.1:0-277 GCF_009765395.1 Pseudomonas sp. BAV 4579
CTTCTGCTCCCAGCGAAAGCCCTTGCCCACGAACAGCCGCTCATTGCTGACCGGAATCTCCTTGCTGGTCATGCTGTAGAACGACAGGCGCCGGATATTGCGCCGGTAGCGCAGCACGCGCAGCGCCTGGCGTAAGCGGTAGATCCCGAAGCCCAGGAAGGCGACGGCCGTGACCAGGCCGAACAGCGGGGTCAGGGCCACGGCCCAGGGCGCGAATACGCATAGGAAGGCCATCGCCAAGCACACCTGCACCGTGTAGAGCTCCACCGCAGGCCGC
>NZ_WHOV01000237.1:0-1372 GCF_009765395.1 Pseudomonas sp. BAV 4579
GCGCAAGACCATCACCCAGCGCTGGCCGCAGCGCGAGGCCCAGGAGGCTTCGCAATTTGCCTTCCCCAGCAACGGCTGACTCAAGCGGGTAGTGGCAACGCTGGCGTCACCGGCGCCAGCGTTGCCGCGTCAGCAATGTCCAATGTCCAATGTCCAATGTCCTGTTTGCCTTTTGATTTGAGGTAACCAGAGGCTTTGCTCTTCCGCATGGCTTTCCTCGAGGGCTGGGGCTCAAGCCCCCTCTGCACGCACTTCGTCTTGGTTGATGGCGCCGCGTGTCACCCTGTGTGTGCTTTCTGTTCAGATGCTTATTGCCTGAGAAAAAGATGAATAAATCCTTACTCGGTCAGACGGTATTGGTCACTGGTGCATCTGGCGACATTGGCGGCGCTATCGTTCGGCAGATAGCTGGCCAAGGGGCCGAGGTCATCATCCACTACAGTAGCGACAGAGGACGTGCCAAGCGGCTGCTCGACAGTATCGGTGGCGCAGGGCATCTCGTCCGTGGCGATCTGGGGACTGAAGGTGGGCCTCTTGAATTGTGGCACCAGGCTCTGGCGATCACTGGGCGTATAGATGCCTTGGTGAACAATGCAGGTGTCCGCAACGAGGTTTCGGTGGAGGCTGACCATGCGCAGTGGCAGAAGGCTTGGCGTAGAGAGTTTCAGATCAATTTTTTTGCCGCTGCAGACCTGTGCAAGGAGGCCATAACCCATTTCAAGTAGAACGGAGGTGGCCGCATCGTCAATATGGCAAGCCGAGCAGGACAGCGCGGCTATTCAGCCGATGCCATGCAGTATGGGGCGTCGAAAGCGGCACTCATTAACCTGACGAAGGCTATTGCTACCTCATTCGGCGCTGATGGGATCACTGCGGTAGCCATAGCACCTGGCTGGGTGGGTGGGTACCGAAATGGCAGAAAGCTTCATGGCGACTCACGGTCAGGAAGCTGTGACGCGGGACATTCCGATAGGCCAGGCTGTTGCGCTGGAAGAACTTGCCGAGTTGGTAGCCTTTGCTCTCCGGACGTCACAGCGCTCATTAAACGGCGCAACGCTCGATATCAACGGTGGGAGTTACATTCGATAACACTATCTGCATCTGCGCTCTGGATGTCGAGGCGGCAAGGGTCTTCGTCTATTAGCTCAACGCGGTGACTGAAGCAGTTCGGGCAGACGCTGCCCAGCGCGGCAGTAGTAGCGCCTACCGCAACAAGCTCCTGGTCTCGAGCGAGCTACCGCGCCGCGTCACCATAACGGTGGAAGCCATCCGCAACGTGGCTAATCAGCCCCCTCCGGTTTCATTGCCACAGACCTGATCGAAATCCTCTTCAAAAATATACCACCCCTATACCTGTCTCTTATACACATCT
>NZ_WHOV01000026.1:0-52515 GCF_009765395.1 Pseudomonas sp. BAV 4579
AGGAGCGGCTCATAGCCGCGATAGAGCTCTATCGCGGCTATGAGCCGCTCCTACAGGAAATGATGGATTAAACGCCCTGCTTGAGGCTGGCTTCGAGGTATTCGTCCAGATCGCCGTCAAGCACCTTGTCGCAGTCGCTGCGTTCCACGCCGGTGCGCAGATCCTTGATCCGCGAGGCGTCGAGCACATAGGAACGGATCTGGTGGCCCCAGCCGATATCGGACTTGGAGTCCTCCAGGGCCTGGGACGCGGCGTTGCGCTTCTGCATCTCCAGCTCGTACAACTTGGCCCGCAGCATCTTCATGGCGGTGTCCCGGTTGGCATGCTGGGAGCGTTCGTTCTGGCAGGCCACAACGGTGTTGGTGGGCACGTGGGTGATCCGCACCGCGGAGTCGGTGGTGTTCACGTGCTGACCGCCGGCGCCCGAGGAGCGGTAGGTGTCGACGCGCAGATCCGAGGGGTTGATCTCGATGTCGATGTTGTCATCGATTTCAGGCGAGACGAACACCGCGGTAAAGGAGGTGTGGCGACGGTTGCCCGAGTCGAAGGGACTCTTGCGCACCAGGCGGTGCACGCCGATCTCGGTGCGCAGCCAGCCGAAGGCGTATTCGCCCTTGATGTGCACGGTGGCGCCCTTGATGCCGGCGACCTCGCCTTCGGACAATTCGACGATCTCGGCGCTGAAGCCGTGCTGGTCGGCCCAGCGCAGGTACATGCGCAGCAGCATGTTGGCCCAGTCCTGGGCCTCGGTGCCGCCGGAGCCGGCCTGGATGTCCAGGTAGCAGTTGTTGGGGTCCATCTCGCCGCTGAACATGCGGCGGAATTCCAGCTTCTCGAGGATGCCGCGCAGGCGCCCCACCTCGGCCGCCACGTCATCGACCGCGCTCTGGTCTTCCTCTTCGGCGGCCATTTCCAGAAGGTCGGTGGCATCGGCCAGACCGCCGTTCAGCTCTTCCAGGGTGCCGACCACCTGGGCCAGCAGGGCGCGCTCGCGGCCAAGATTCTGGGCGTACTCGGGCTTGTTCCAGACAGCGGGGTCTTCGAGCTCGCGCTCGACTTCGACCAGACGATCCTTCTTCAGATCGTAGTCAAAGATACCCCCGAATGGTCTCGGTGCGGCTGGAGAGGTCCTTGATGCTGGTGACGATCGGGTTGATTTCCATGGGGGAAACACTCGCGAGAAAAGCTGTGGAAAAGCTCGCGAGTATAACCCAATCGGCGGCGAAACTCAGCGGTCGGCGGGGTGCGCCGCCCGCACTGGCCTCAATCGGCGTCGAGATCGCGGTGGCGGGTTTCCGGCAGGCACAGCAGCCCCACCACCAGGCTGACGCCGGTCACCAGCACCGGGTACCAGAGGCCGTAGAAGATGTCGCCGGTATAGACCACCAGGGCAAAGGACACCGTCGGCAGGAAGCCGCCGAACCAGCCGTTGCCGATGTGGTACGGCAGCGACATGGAGGTGTAGCGGATGCGCGTGGGGAACAGCTCCACCATCAGCGCCGCCAGGGGTCCGTAGCAGAGGGTGGCGATCAGGATCAGGGCGAAGATCACCGCCACCACCATCGGCTTGTTGACCTGGGCCGCATCGGCCTTGGCCGGATAGCCGGCGGCCTGAACCGCCGCGCGCAGGGCCGACTCGTCGAAGCCGACGATGATCTTGTCACCGACGTTGACCTGCACCGCGTCCCCCGGCGCCGCCGCCACGCTGCGGTAGGGCAGCCCGCTCTTGGCCAGCAGCGTCTTGACCCTATCGCAGGGACTGTCGAAGCGCGCCTTGCCCACCGGGTCGAACTGGAAGGTGCAGGTGGCCGGGTCGGCGGTCACCACGATGGGCGCCTGCTGACTGGCCTGGTAGATCTGCGGATTGGCGTAGTGGGTCAGGGCCTTGAACAGCGGGAAGTAGAGCACCGTGGCCAGCAGCAGCCCCAGCATCAGGATCGGCTTGCGCCCGACCTTGTCCGACAGCCAGCCGGCGATGACGAAGAAGGGGGCGCCCAGGATCACACTGATGATCAGCAGGTTGTTGGCCAGCACCGGGTCGAGCTTGAGGGTCTGGGTGAGAAAGAACATCACATAGAACTGCGACAGGTAAAAGGTTACCGCCTGGCCGCCGTTGATGCTGAACAGCGCGATCAGCACCACCTTGAGATTGCTCCAGTTGGTGAAGGAATCGCGGATCGGTGCCTTGCTCTGTTTGCCTTCGGCCTTCATGCGCAGGAAGGCCGGCGATTCGTGCATGGACATGCGGATCCAGGTGGAGATGGCCAGCAGGAAGATCGACAGCAGGAACGGCAGGCGCCAGCCCCAGACCTCGAACTGGTCGCCGGTCAGGTAGCGGCAGACCAGGATCACCACCAGCGACAGCAACAGCCCCAGGGTCGCGGTGGATTGCAGCCAGCTGGTGTGGGCGCCGCGCTTGCCGGGCGGCGCGTGCTCGGCGATGTAGGTGGCGGCACCGCCGTATTCCCCGCCCAGGGCCAGGCCCTGCAGCAGGCGCAGCACCACCAGGATGATGGGCGCGGCCACGCCGATGCTGGCGTAGGTGGGCAGCAGGCCGACGCCGAAGGTGGCGATGCCCATGAGGATGATGGTGGCGAGAAAGGTGTACTTGCGGCCGACCAGGTCGCCCAGGCGTCCGAACAGCAGGGCGCCGAAGGGTCGCACCACGAAGCCGGCGGCAAAGGCCAGCAGGGCGAAGATGAAGGCGGTGGTGTCGTTGACGCCGGCAAAGAACTGCTTGCTGATCACCGCCGCCAGGGCGCCATAGAGAAAGAAGTCATACCACTCGAAGACGGTCCCCAGGGACGAGGCGAAGATCACCTTGCGCTCTTCGCGGCGACTGCTGGCCGCGCTGGGTTGTACCCGGGGTTGGGCATAGTCGGACATCGCACGTTCTCCTGACCCGGGATCGCCGGGCTGATTGTTGTTATGGGCGACAGCTACTACGGTGGAAACGCCGGGAGGCCCCGCCGTCGGTGAAACCGGATGGACGCGTCTAGGCAGCGGAGACCGCGCTGGCCCTGGCGATCGCGGCGGGCAACTCGTGGCGGCCCTGTTCGCGGGCCTCGGCCAGCATGAAGGTGGCCGCCTGCTCGGCGATCATCAGGGTCGGCGAGCAGCTGTTGCCCGAGACCAGGGTCGGCATGATGGAGGCGTCGGCCACCCGCAGCCCCGGGATGCCATGTACCCGCAGGCACGCATCGACCACCGCGTCGGCGTCCTGGCCCATGCGGCAGGTGCCGGACGGATGGAAGATGGTGGTGCCTATGGCCCCTGCGGCCTGCTGCAACTCCGCTTCGCTCTGGTAGGCCGGTCCCGGCAGATATTCCTCGGGCCGATAGGCGGCCAGGGCCGGGGCGGCGACGAGGCGCCGGGTCAGGCGGATGGCATCGGCGGCCACCCTGAGATCCTCCGGCGCGCTGAGATAGCGCGGCTGGATCAGCGGCGCGCTCAGCGGGTCCGCGCTGCGGATGCTCACCTGGCCACGACTGGCCGGGCGCAGGTTGCACACCGAGGCGGTAAAGGCGGGAAAGCCGTGCAGCGGCTCACCGAAGCGCTCCAGCGACAGCGGCTGCACGTGGTATTGCAGATTGGCCGAGGGTTGCGCCGGATCGGAGCGGGCGAAGGCGCCCAGCTGACTCGGCGCCATGGCCAGGGGGCCACTGCGCTTCCAGAGGTATTCCAGGCCCATGCCCAGCTTGCCCCAGAGACTGCCGGCCAGGGCGTTGAGGGTGGGCACGCCGTGCACCCGATAGATCAGCCGCAGTTGCAGGTGATCCTGCAGATTGCCGCCCACCCCTTCCAGCCGGTGCCGCACGCCGATACCCAGGCCTTCGAGCAGACCGCGCGGACCGATGCCGGAGCGCTGCAACAGGGTCGGCGAGCCGATGGCCCCGGCGCAGAGCACGATTTCCCGTCGCGCCACCAGGCGCTGGGGCTCGGCCTGGCCCGGCAGCCGCGCCAGCACCGCCCGTGCCCTGCCCTCCTCCAGCAGCACCCGCTCCACCTGCACACCGGTCAGCACCTGCAGATTGGCGCGCTGGCGGATGGGCTTGAGAAAGGCCTTGGCGGCATTCCAGCGCACGCCATTGCGCTGATTGACCTGGAAGTAGCCGCAGCCTTCGTTGTCGCCGGTGTTGAAGTCTTCCACCGGCGCGATACCGGTTTCGCCCGCGGCGCTGCGAAAGGCGTCGAGCAGCGTCCAGTGCAGGCGCTGCCGCTCGACCCGCCATTCGCCCCCGGCACCATGAAAGGCCGAGGCGCCATCGCAATGATCTTCCATGCGCTTGAACAGCGGCAGCACGTCCTGCCAGCCCCAGCCGGGATTGCCGGCGGCGGCCCAGCCGTCATAGTCGCGGGCCTGGCCGCGCATGTAGATCATGCCGTTGATGGAGGAGCAGCCGCCCAGCACCCGCCCGCGGGGATAGTTGAGCGCGCGGCCACCCAGGCCCGCTTCCACCTCGGTCTTGAAGCACCAGTCGGTGCGCGGATTGCCGATGCAGAACAGATAGCCGACGGGGATGTGGATCCAGGGATGGTTGTCACGGCCGCCGGCTTCCAGCAGCAGCACGCGATGGGCCGGATTGCGGACAGCCGATTGGCCAGCAGGCAGCCGGCCGGACCGGCGCCGACGATGATGAAGTCATATTCCGCAGCAGGACCGGGCATGACGTTCCCTCGCTTTTTTGTTGTTGTGGTCCCTATCCTAGTGTCGTCATCCGCGAACAACAGTCGCAGAAAACGGGCAACGGCTGTGCATTTCTGAACAGTGACCAGCAAGCGGCCCGGCAGACAGGCCTAGACGAGGAAAAGGGATGTTCGACTGGAACGATCTGCGGGTTTTTCTGGAGGTCCAGCGCCATGGGCGCCTGCTCACCGCCGCTCGCAGTCTGGGCGTCAGTCATGCGACCGTCGCCCGCCACCTGGAGGCTCTGGAGCGCGCCCTGGGCAGCCAGCTGCTGGTGCAACAGGCCAGCGGCTATCAGCTCACCCCGGCCGGTCAGGCGCTGCTCGCGCATGCCCAGGCGATGGAAGAAGCCGCATTGCTGGCCCAGGAGGCGGTAACCCAGCGCCTCAATCCGCTGGGCCAGGTGCGGGTCGGAGTGACCGAGGGCCTGGGCACCGGCTTTCTTGCCCAGCGCCTGGGGGCGCTGCTGCGCGACTATCCCGGGCTGGAAGTGGAGCTGGTGTCGGTGCCGCGCTTCGTCAGCGTCACCAACCGCGAGGCGGACATCGCCATCACCCTGGAAAGACCCACCGCCGAAGGCCTGATCGGCCGGCGGCTGACGCCCTATCGCCTGAGGTTCTATGCCAGTCGCGCCTACCTGGATCGGGCACCCGCGCTGGACGCCCAGGCCGATCTCGGTGAGCAGACCTTCATCGGCTACGTCGATGACCTGCTGTACACCCGCGAACTGCAATTCATCCAGGGCCTCTGCCCCGAGCCACGCATCGTCTTTCGCAGCACCAGCGTCATCGCCCAGCGCGAAGCGGCCTGCGCCGGCATCGGCATCGCGGTACTGCCCTGCTACCTGGTGGGCCAGAACACCCCCTCGGAGGGCGTGCTCCCGGAGCGGTCCTTCACCCGCGAGTACTGGATCTCGACCCACCGGGAGTTGCACCGCTCCGCGCGTCTGCGCGTGGTCTGGGATTTCCTGCTACAGCTCTGTGCGGCGGAGCGGAGCGTCCTGCTGGGCGAGGAACGCCCGCTCGCCTAGCCGTCAGACCGCCGCGGCCTCGCGTTCCAGCTCAGCGCGCAAGCCGGGCTCCAGGCGCAGCTGACGCGCCAGCTCGTCCAGGTAGGCCTTTTCCATGTATTGCTGATCGTCGATCAGCATCAGGCTGGCCAGGTACATCTCGGCGGCCATCTCGGGCGTTTCCGCCGCGGCGGCGACCTTGGCCGGATCCAGCGGCTGCTCCAGTTCGCGCTGCAGCCAGCTGCGCAACTCGGGATCGTTGTCCAGCTTGGCCATCTCGGCCTCGATGGCCTGGCGCTCCTGGTCATCGACATGACCATCGGCCTTGGCGGCCGCGATCAGGGCGATCAGCACCGCCCGGCCATGGGCCTCCGCTTCGTGCTCCGGTACCCGATCCACGGTACGCGGCTCGACGGCCGCCGTCCCCTGGGCCTGATTGGCCTGCCAGGACTGATAGGCCTTGTAGGCCACCATGCCGAGCGCCGCCAGACCGCCATAGCCGACCGCCTTGCCACCCATGGCGCGACCGCGCTTGCTGCCCAGCAGCGCGGTCAGGGCACCGGCCGCCAGGCCGCTGTTGCCCAGTCCGGAAAGCAGACCGCCCAGGGAGTCCTTGCCGGTGGACGCCGTACCGGCTCGGGGAACCGAGTGGCCGGTCTTCTTGGCCAGCGCCTGCTGACCCGCCTTGAGCAATTGATCAAGCAAACCGCGGGTGTTCATGGATGACCTCCACAGAGTCAGGATTCAGCCCTTTAGGACCACTGGCCACGCCGTCTCGCTCCCGCCACCTGCTTACCGGATGTTGCCGGGGTCGCCATGGCGACCAGCCGGTCGATACAAAATATTGCTGACCGCGGGCCGCCCACGGCGCTACTCTTGCGCCTTCCTTTGCAGTTGCCGGAGACACCCCATGCGCTCGCGTCTGGCTGTGCTGTTCGCGCTTTCGCTCGCCCTCACCGCCGGCCAGGTTCAGGCCGCCGCCGAGGACGCACGCCTCATCGCCAATCGCTACCTCGATGCCTGGAACGATCACGATGCCGAGGCCGCCAGCGCTCTGCTCGATCCCAAGGTGCAGTATTTCGACAGTGGCGCCGCCACCACCGAGACCAGCCGCACCCAGGCCCGCGACCGGATCGTCAAGGTCACCCTCAAGGCCGTGCCCGATCTGCAGGTGAAGATGGTGCACAAGCCGGTCATCGGCCCGCGCAGCATCGCCTTCGAATGGGAACTGACCGGCAACCGCGTCACCACCACCGGCAAGCAACCGGTCAAGATCCGCGGCGCCAGCATCATGAAGATCCGCGACGGCCGCATCTGGTACCTAGGCGACTACTACGACAGCGACGCCCTGGAGGCGATGCTGCGCCCGGCCAAGCCCTAGGCTGGGCAAGGCCTGCCGGTGCCCTTCCACCAGGCGTCGGCGCAGCGGACCGAATGGCTCACACCCGCAGCGACAGCAGACTGACAACTGGCCGGATCCCTCCTAGACTGAGGACTCACTCCAGACAAGGATCGTCGCATGCCGTCGCTCAAGCACCTGTTCCTCCTGCTCGCCGCCATCCTGATGCTCGCTGGCTGTTCGGGTAGCGACACCCCCGAAGACGTCAGTCGCAGCTTTCTCGAAGCCGTCTACAAGAACGAGCCAGACCAGGCCTTCAAGCTCATCGAGATTCCCAAGAACGCTCAGCCCGGCATGGAAGACATGGTTCGTGGCAAGTTGAAGGGCCGACTCGCGGAAAACGCGCGCAAGACTGCGAGTCTCGGCGGGTTGGCGTCCATCGAGGTCGCCAAGGCGGAATACAACTCGGACAAGACCGCAGCCACTACCTCGGCCACGGTCATTTTCAAGAACGCTGATGCACCGAAACGCCAGGAGCAACTGCGACTGGCGAAGGGTGAGAGCGGCTGGAAGGTACGACTCTGATCGACGAATAACGGCCGGGTGTTTCGCCGTGCGTCTGCTGGCGTGGGGGGTCCTGCTGCTTACGCTCGTCGTGCAACGGCCCGCACCTATCATCTACCCGGCGCTTGATCCCGCCAGCCTGCCAGCGCTGGCGGTAGGAGACTGGCTGTTTCGGCTGGGCACCTCCATGGATAGCGCGCTGATCCGCGAGGCCAGCGGCGGTACCTATTCGCATGTCGGCATGGTGGTAGCGACGGAACCCAGGGTGCTGATTGTCCATGCTACGACGGACGATGATCCACAGCATCCCGATCAGGTACTGCTCA
Organism: Pseudomonas sp. BAV 4579; assembly: GCF_009765395.1. Classification (NCBI taxonomy): domain Bacteria; kingdom Pseudomonadati; phylum Pseudomonadota; class Gammaproteobacteria; order Pseudomonadales; family Pseudomonadaceae; genus Pseudomonas; species Pseudomonas sp. BAV 4579. The sequence goes on from NZ_WHOV01000026.1 coordinate 7,926, forward strand.
GCACCCTGGCAGACTTTCTCCACCCGCCCAGGGCACAGCATTTCGCCATCGCCCGTCCGGGCTTTCTGGATGAAGCGCTGAGGACGCAGATCGCTCAAGACCTGCGCACCCAATTAGGAAAGCCCTTCCTGTTGGACGCTCGCGACGTGCCCCACCGCTATTGCACCAGCCTGCTGGCGGACGTGATCGGACGTCATGCACCTGCCTTCACGCCCGTCTGGACTCGCCTCGACCTGCCGCTCTTTCATGGCGACTACCTGCTGCCACGAGCCTTCGCCGAATATCCGGGTCTGGAATGGATCTACCGTCAGTGAGCGCAGGCGGCACCGGGCTCTCCAATGGAAAGTCCCGGCGCGTTCGTATCACTCCACCCCGAACGGCTTGCGCAGCGGCGTATCCCGGTGGGCGGCGCGCACGTACTGCGGCGGCCAGGAGACCTTTTCGCGCAGGGCCTCGGCGGCGTTCAGCGGCCAATAGGGATCGCGTAGCAGTTCGCGGGCCAGCAGCACCAGGTCGGCCTGACCGGTACGCAGCACGTGCTCGGCCTGGGCGGCATCGGTGATCATGCCCACCGCGCCACTGGGAATCCCGGCTTCCTTGCGCACCCGCTCGGCGAACTGGGTCTGGTAGCCGGGCCCGGTGGGAATGTCGGCCTGGGCCGCGGTACCGCCGGAGGAGACGTCGATCAGGTCGACGCCCAGGGTCTTCAACCGGCGTGCCAGCTCGATCGTCTCGTCGACGTCCCAGCCGTCCTCCACCCAGTCGGTGGCCGAGACCCGCACGAATAGCGGTAACTCCTCCGGCCAGACCGCGCGCACGTCGGCGGTCACCTCCAGCAGCAGGCGAATGCGATTCTCGAAATTGCCGCCGTAGTCGTCTTCGCGGCGGTTGGAGAGCGGCGAGAGGAACTGGTGCAGCAGATAGCCATGGGCGGCATGGATCTCGGCCACCTTGAAGCCGGCCGCCAGGGCCCGCTCGGCGGTGTCCACGAAGGCCCGGCGGATGCTGGCGATGTCATCGCGATCCACCGCCGTGGGCCGGGTGTGCTGGGGATCGAAGGCGATGGCCGAGGGCGCCACCGGCACCCAGCCGCCTTCAGCGATGGGCACGCTGCCGTGCTTGCCGAGCCAAGGTTGCCAGGTACTGGCCTTGCGGCCGGCATGGGCCAACTGGATGCCGGCGACGCTGCCCTGGCCTTCGATGAACTGGGTGACCCGCCGCAGCGGCTCGATCTGCTCGTCCTTCCACAGCCCCAGATCCTGGGGCGTGATGCGCCCATCAGCGGAGACCGCGGTGGCCTCGAAGATCACCAGACCGGCGCCACCGGTGGCGCGACTGCCGAGATGGACCAGGTGCCAGTCGTTGGCGAAGCCGTCTTCGCTGGAGTACTGGCACATCGGGGAGACCACCACGCGATTGGGCAGGGTCAGCTGACGCAGGGTCAGGGGCTGGAACAGGAGACTCATGGCGGACCTCGTCTAGTCGGGATTCACCGCATTGGAGTGTTACCAACCAGAATAGATCGCCGATCCGACAGGACTCGTCTGAAAAGTGCCTGCGCTCGGTGATGCTGCGTTAAAAATCACCTCGGAATGCTCATTTACCTTTCGTAAACTCCGCTTCCTCGCTGATTGTTGCCTTGCCTGACCTTCGCTCGGCGACTTTATCAGGCGAGCCCTAACGCGGTGCCAGGTGCACCACCAGCAGTTGCACGCTCTCGTTGCCGCGGAATTCGTTCACGTCCAGCCGATAGGCCAGCTCGGTCCAGCGAATGTTGGGATCCGGCCAGGTGTCGCGATCGATGTTGAAGGCGATGCCGTCCAGCTCGGGGCCGCCCTGCTCGCTGCGCAGGGTCAGCTTGAGGTGCCGCTCCTTGAGCAGACGCTGGGAGAGGATCTCGAAGGTGCCGTGGAACAGCGGCTCGGGAAACTGCTGTCCCCAGGGACCGGCCTGGCGCAGGGCCTGGGCCAGGCCGAGCTGGAATTCGGTCGGGGCCAGGCAGCCATCGGTCTGCAGGCGACCGCTGAGATCCTCGGCCTGCAGGTGACGCCGCACCTCGGCATCGAAGGCGGCGGCAAAGGTCTCGTAGTGCGCCTGAGGCAGGCTGAGGCCAGCGGCCATGGCGTGACCGCCGAACTTGGTGATCAGCCCCGGATGACGGGTCGCCACGGCATCCAGGGCATCGCGGATGTGCAGCCCGGGCACCGAGCGCGCCGAGCCCTTGAGCATGCCGCTGCCACTGCCGTCGTCGGCGAAGGCCAGCGCCGGGCGGTGATACTTTTCCTTGAGGCGCGAGGCGAGGATGCCGATCACGCCCTGGTGCCACTCCGGATCGAACAGGCAGAGACCAAAGGGCAGATTGTCTTCCGGTAACTCCTTGAGTTGCTTGAGCGCCTCGCGCTGCATGCCCTGCTCGATGCTCTTGCGATCCTTGTTGAAGTCGTCCAGCTGCTGGGCATATTCCTGCGCCCGCTGCGGATCTTCGCAGAGCAGCAACTCGATGCCGATGGACATGTCGTCCAGGCGGCCGGCGGCATTGAGGCGCGGGCCGACAATGAAGCCGAGGTCGCTGGAGGCCACCTTGCCCGGCTGGCGCCCGGCCACTTCCAGCAGCGCCTTGAGCCCCGGTCGTGCCCGCCCGGCGCGGATCCGCATCAGCCCCTGGTGCACCAGAATGCGATTGTTGGCGTCCAGCGGCACGACGTCGGCGACGCTGCCGAGGGCGACCAGATCCAGCAACTCGGCCAGATTGGGCTCGGCCAGGCCCTGACGGGCGAACCAGCCGTTCTCGCGCAGGCGACTGCGCAGGGCCAGCATCACATAGAAGATCACCCCGACCCCGGCGATGCATTTGCTGGGAAAGGCGCAGGCCGGCTGATTCGGATTGACGATGGCATCGGCGGCAGGCAATTCGGCGCCTGGCAGGTGGTGGTCGGTGATGACCACCTGCAACCCGGCCGCCTTGGCCGCAGCCACGCCGTCCAGACTGGAGATGCCGTTGTCGACGGTGAGCAGCACCTCGGGTTCGCGCTGCAGGGCCACGGCGACGATCTCGGGTGTCAGGCCGTAGCCGTATTCGAAGCGATTGGGCACCAGGTAGTCGACCCAGGCGGCGCCCAGGCGACGCAGGGCCAGCACGCCCACGGCGCTGGCGGTGGCGCCATCGGCATCGAAGTCGCCGACGATGAGGATGCGCCGGCGCTCTTCCAGGGCGCCTGCCAGCAGCTCCACCGCCGCCTCGATGCCCTTGAGCTGGTGATAGGGCACCAGCCGCGCCAGCCCCTTGTCCAGCTCTTCCGGCAGGGTCACGCCGCGCGCGGCATAGAGCCGGGTGAGCAGCGGCGGCAAGTCGCCCAGATCGGGCAATACCGCCGGCAGCGGACGGGGCTCCAGGCGCATCAACGTTCGCCCAGCAGCCATTCCAGCTGCAATTCGTGCTGACCGCGGTCGTCGGTGACGAACAGGGTGCCTTCGCTGATCGTCACCTGCCAGGAAATGCTGCGTGGCAGATCGCGGGCCAGCTCAGCCAGGGGCTCGGCGGGAACCGCGGCGATGTGCAGATTCTTCAGCGTCCTGACCGCGTCCACCACCTTGGTCTGCCAGACACGCAAGTTGCCGTAGGCCAGCAGGCTGGTCCGCTCGGTGCGACGGCTGCACCAGGTCAGGCGGTCGGCATCGGGTTGGCCGACTTCGATCCAGTGCAGCACCCGGCCATCGAGACTCTTTTCCCACAGCGCCGGCTCGTCGACGTCGGACAGGCCGCGGCCGAAGGCCAGCTGCTCGTTGTACCAGAGCACGTAAGCCAGCAACCGTACCGCCATGCGCTCCTCGGTCTCGGAGGGATGCCGCGCCACGGTCAGACGCAGATTCTCGTAGACCCCGCGATCCAGATCGGTGAGGTTGAGTTCGACTTTGTAGGGCGTGGCTTGCAGAGCCATGGGCGGGTCACCGGCAGGGAAAGCCGGGCATTGTACCGGAAAAGGTCGAGGGGCTTGGGATCGGTAGGAGGCTTTGGGATCGACGGGGCGGTATAGACCGATCGCGGTCATGGACCGCTCCTACACTTCAGGCATGACTGTAGGAGCGGTCCATGACCGCGATTAGCCTAGCGTCTTACAACGGCTGCCCGCGCTTGCCGTGGCGGGCAACGAACGCCTGGACGGCGGCAAGGTCGTTGGGCAGCACGGTGCAGCGCTCTTCGCGTTGCAGCAGGTCGGCCAGGTGGGTCGGCAGGCTAAGGGTCGCGCCGATGCCGGCCTTTTCCACCGCTTCGGGGAATTTCACCGGGTGGGCGGTACCCAGCACCACCATGGGCGTGGCCAGGCTGCGCCGGCATTCGCGAGCGGCGCGCACGCCGATGGCGGTGTGCGGATCCAGCACCTCGCCGGTGGTGGCATAAACCTCGGCGATGGTGGCGCAGGTCTCTTCGTCGCTCACGGCCAGGGAGTCGAACAGCTTGCGCACCTCGGTCCAGCGATCGTCCGCCACCGTCAGGGTGCCGCTGCTGCGGAAATTCGCCATCAGCTCGGCCAGGGCCAGGCCATCGCGACCGTGCAGGTCGAACAGCAGGCGCTCGAAGTTGGACGAGACCATGATATCCATGGACGGCGACAGCGTGGCTTCCAGCTGCTGCTTGTCGTAGCGATTGCCGGACATGAAGCGGTGCAGGATGTCGTTGCGGTTGGTGGCCACTACCAGCTGGCTCACCGGCAGACCCATGTTGCGCGCCAGGTACCCGGCGAAGATGTCGCCGAAGTTGCCGGTGGGCACCGAGAAGGCGATGGAGCGCGCCGGGGCGCCCAGCTGCAGGGCCGCGTGGAAGTAGTAGACGATCTGGGCCATGATCCGCGCCCAGTTGATCGAGTTGACCGCCACCAGCGGGGTGCCCTTGAGGAAACCCTGGTCGGCGAAGCTGGCCTTGACCATCTCCTGGCAGTCGTCGAAGTTGCCTTCGATGGCGATGTTGTGGATGTTGTCGCCCAGCAGCGTGGTCATCTGCCGGCGCTGCACTTCCGACACCCGCTGGTGCGGATGGAGGATGAAGATGTCGACGTTCTCGCAGCGCTTGCAGCCTTCGATGGCCGCCGAGCCTGTGTCGCCGGAGGTGGCGCCCATGATCACCACGCGCTCGCCACGCTTGGCCAGCACATGGTCGAGCAGCCGTCCCAGCAGTTGCAGGGCGAAGTCCTTGAAGGCCAGGGTCGGGCCGTGGAACAGCTCCAGCACCCACTCGTTGGCATCCAGCTGGCGCAGCGGCGCAATCGAGGCATGGGCGAAACCGGCGTAGGTCTCTTCCAGGATGACCTTGAATTCGGCATCGGCGATGGAGCCGGCGACGAAGGGTTTCATCACCCGGAAGGCCAGCTCGTGATAGGGCAGACCGGCCCAGGAGGCGATCTCCTCCAGGGAAAAGCGCGGCAGGTTCTCCGGGACGTAGAGACCGCCATCGCTGGCGAGACCCGCCAGCAGCACTTCTTCGAAATTCAGCGCGGGCGCCTGGCCGCGGGTACTGATGTAACGCATGACTCGACCTCGGGAAAGACGGCGGCGCCGGGCGCCGCCAGGCTGCTCAGTTCAGGTGCTCGACGCGGATGCGGACGACATCGCCGACGACATCGTCCAGGGCTTCCAGGGCGGTGATGGCCTCGACCATGTGGCGCTCGGTCACGCGATGGGTCAGCAGGATCATGGGCACCAGGCCGTCATGTTCCTCGGCTTCCTTCTGCATGATGGACTCGATGTTGATGCCACGCGCCGAGAGGATGCTCGCCACCTGGGCCAGCACGCCCGGGTGATCCTTGGCCTGGATGCGCAGATAGTAGGCGCTCTCGCAGGCCTCGATCGACAGCACCGGATGGTCGGACAGCGCATCGGGCTGGAAGGCCAGGTGCGGCACGCGATTCTCGGGATCCGAGGTCATGGCGCGCACCACGTCCACCAGGTCGGCCACCACCGCCGAGGCGGTCGGCTCCTGCCCGGCACCGGCGCCGTAGAACAGCGTCGAGCCGACGGCGTCGCCATTGACCATCACCGCGTTCATCACGCCGTTGACGTTGGCGATCAGGCGATCGGCCGGGATCAGCGTCGGGTGCACCCGCAGTTCGATGCCCTGGGCGTTGCTGCGCGCCACGCCCAGGTGCTTGATGCGATAGCCCAGCGCCTCGGCGTAGCCGACGTCGGCGGTGGTCAGGCGGGTGATGCCCTCGGTGTAGGCCTTGTCGAATTGCAGCGGGATGCCGAAGGCGATGGAGGCGAGGATGGTCAGCTTGTGGGCGGCATCTATGCCTTCGACGTCAAAGGTCGGATCGGCCTCGGCATAGCCCAGCGCCTGGGCTTCGGCCAGGACATCGGGAAAGGTGCGACCCTTCTCGCGCATCTCGGAGAGGATGAAGTTGCCGGTGCCGTTGATGATGCCGGCCACCCAGTTGATGCGGTTGGCGGCCAGGCCTTCGCGCAGCGCCTTGATCACCGGGATGCCGCCGGCCACCGAGGCCTCGAAGGCGACGATCACGCCCTGCTCGCGTGCCTTGGCGAAGATCTCGTTGCCGTGCACGGCGATCAGCGCCTTGTTGGCGGTGACCACGTGCTTGCCGTTGGCGATGGCGCGCAGCACCAGTTCGCGGGCCAGGGTGTAGCCACCGATCAGCTCCACCACCACGTCGATCTCGGGGTTGTCGGCCACCGCCAGGACATCGGCGGTGATCGGCGTGCTGCCGGTATCGCACTGGGGATTGGGTCGGCGCTGGGCGATCTGCGCCACCTCGATACCCCGCCCGGCGCGCCGGGCGATTTCCTCGGCGTTGCGCTTGAGTACGTTGAAGGTCCCACTGCCCACGGTACCCAGACCACAGATGCCTACTTTGACCGGCTTCACACCCTTATCCCCCTATCAGGTGGCGCCGCTCCGCAGCGCCGTTGAAATCTTTCGCAGCGCCTAGCGGGCGCTGATTGCCGCTTCCGCCAGCTGGTCGGCCGGCTGGTAGCCCGGGATCATCTGGCCATCGGCGAGAATGATCGCCGGCGTGCCCTGGATGCCCATGTTCTGCCCCAGCGCGAATTGCTGGGCGACCGGATTCTGGCAGCTCTCGGACTTGACCTCACGGCCGGTGAACATCTGGTTCAGCGCCGCCGGCTTGTCCTTGGCGCACCACACCGCCTCCAGCTGCTTGGAACCCGGCGAGCCCATGCCCTGGCGCGGGAAAGCCAGGTAGCGCACCTCGATACCGCGCTTGTTCAGCTCGGGCACCTCGGCGTGCAACTTCTGGCAATAGGGGCAGGTGGTGTCGGTGAAGACGGTGATATGCGCCTTGGTCTCGCCCTGGGCGGGATAGACGATCATCTGGTTGCGATCGAGGCCATTGATCTGCCGCGCCACGGCGACGTTCTCGGCCTTCTCGGTCAGGTTGGAGGCCTTGCCGTCCTTGACCTGGTACAGATAGCCCTGCATGACGAACTGGCCATCGCCGCTGGCATAGAGCACGCGGCCGCCCTTGAGCTGGACCTGGTAGAGGCCTTCCAGCGGACTCTTGGCGATGGACTCGATGGCGAGATTGGGTTGCAGCGCGGTCAGGCTCTGGCGAATGGCCTGCTCAGGTTCGGCCTGAGCCAGTTGCACGCCGAGCCCCAGGCAAGCGGCGAGCAACAGTTGGGAAATACGCATGTTTGACTCCTGTTGAGACGCCGGCAAGCCTACCACAGACCTGCCGGCTACTACCCCCGCGGATGGTGCTGGGCGTGCAGTTGCTGCAGCCGCACGCGGGCGACGTGGGTGTAGATCTGGGTGGTGGACAGGCTGGTATGGCCGAGCAGCATCTGCACCGTGCGCAGATCCGCGCCGTGATTGAGCAGATGGGTGGCGAAGGCGTGCCTGAGGGTATGCGGCGAAAGCGAGGTGCGGATGCCGGCCACCTGGGCATGCAGCTTGATGCGGTGCCAGAAGGTCTGCCGGGTCATGGGCGTGCCTCTCTGGCTGGGAAAGAGGATGTCGCCGGGCTGGCCGCCCAGCAGCAGCGGCCGCGCGGTCTTCAGATAGCTTTCCAGCCAGGCGATGGCCTCTTCGCCCAGGGGAATCAGCCGCTCCTTGCTGCCCTTGCCGAAGACCCGCAGCGAGCCTTCGCGCAGATTGATCTCGTCGAGGGTCAGGCTGATCAGTTCGGTCACCCGCAGGCCGGTGGCATAAAGCACCTCGAGCATGGTGCGATCGCGCAAACCCAGGGTGTCCTCGGTATCCGGCGCGGCCAGCAGGGCTTCCACATCCGCCTCGGACAGACTCTTGGGCAACGGCGCGCCCAGCTGCGGCATGCTCACCAGCAGCGTCGGGTCCTCGGCGATCCGCCCTTCGCGCACGCCGTACTTGTAGAAGCTGCGCAGGCCGGAGAGAAAGCGCGCCGTGGAACGCGCCTGGTAACCCTCACTCAGGCGCCAGCCGAGATGATCGAGCACGGCGTCACGGCCGACCGTCTCCAGGGTCAGACCCCTGCTCTCCAGCCAGCGGGCGAAGGCCAGCAGATCGGTGCGATAGGCGCTGCGGGTATGGGGCGACAGCCCCTTTTCCAGCCACAGGGCGTCGAGGAATTCCTCGATCAGCCGTTCGGCGCTCACGTGGCGAAGCCGGGCAGCACTGGCGTCGGCTTGCCCTCGTCATCGACGGCGACAAAGCTGAAGGCGCCGTTGATGGCGCGTTCGCGCCCTTCCGCCAGCATGCCTTCGACGAAGACCTCCACCTGCACCTTGATGCTGGTGTTGCCAACCTTCACCACCCGGCCGATCAGCTCGACGATGGAGCCGGCGGGAATGGGGTGGTTGAAATCGATCCGGTCGGTGGAGACCGTGACCAGCGGCTTGCGGCAGAAGCGCGTCGCGGTGATGAAGGACACCTCGTCCATCCAGGCCAGGGCGGTGCCGCCGAACAGGGTGTCGTGATGATTGGTGGTGGGCGGGAAGACCGCCTTGGCCACCCGGGTTTCCGACAGCGCCGTGCGCCGCTGGATTTCCGCTTCGCGGGTGCTCATATCGGTAATACCTCGAACCTCAGAAACGAAAAAAGCAGCCGAAGCTGCTTTTTTCTGGTCACGCCGCGATCAGGAAAGCTTTTCCTTGATGCGGGCAGCCTTGCCGGACAGTTCGCGCAGGTAGTACAGCTTGGCCTTGCGCACGTCACCGCGGCGCTTGACGCTCAGGCTGTCGACCAGCGGGCTGTAGGTCTGGAAGGTACGCTCGACGCCAACGCCGTTGGAGATCTTGCGTACGGTGAAGGCGCTGTTCAGGCCGCGGTTACGCTTGCCGATCACCACGCCTTCGAAGGCCTGCAGACGCTGACGGTCGCCTTCCTTCACCTTAACCTGGACAATCACGGTGTCGCCGGGGGCGAACGCCGGGATTTCTTTGTTCATCTGCTCAGCTTCGATCTGGGCAATGATTTTGTTGGTCATGTCACTCTGCTCCTAAGACAGGCCGCGGCCCGCCATCGATACCTAACTATCGTTCCGCTGACGGAGATATTCCGCCAACAGGTTCTGCTCTTCCCCAGAAAGCGAGCGGCCATCCAGAAGATCGGCGCGTCGCTCCGCAGTGCGTCCCAGGGACTGCTGCAGGCGCCAGCGCCGGATATGCTCGTGGTTACCACTGAGCAACACGTCGGGTACGCGACGGCCCTCGTACACCTCGGGTCGGGTGTAGTGCGGGCAATCGAGCAGGCCGTCGGTAAACGAGTCCTGCTCGGCGGAATCCGCATGCCCCAAGGCTCCGGGCAGCAGTCGCGTAACCCCATCGATCAGCACCATGGCCGGCAATTCACCGCCGGACAGCACATAGTCGCCAATCGACCATTCTTCATCCACGTGCGTCTCGATGAAACGCTCGTCGATGCCTTCGTAACGCCCGGCGATGAGGATCAGATGCTCCTCCTGCGCCAGTTCCCGTACCGCCGCCTGGTCGAGCTTGCGACCCTGGGGGGACAGGTAGATCACCTTCGCCGCCGAATCACCCTTGGCATCGGCCAGGGCGCGCTCCAGCGGCTGGATCTTCATGACCATGCCGGGACCGCCGCCAAAGGGCCGGTCGTCCACGGTCTGGTGGCGATCCTCGGTATAGCTGCGCGGGTTGTAGCAGGTCAGCTCCAGGAGCCCCTGCTTCATCGCGCGACCGCTGACGCCATAGGCGCTCACGGCGTCGAACATCTCGGGAAAGAGGCTGATGACATCGATACGCATGGATCAGAAATCCGCGTCCCAGTCGACCTGCATCTCACCCTTGGCCAGATCCACCGCCAGCACGTACTGGTCGGGCAGATAGGGCAACAGACGCTCACGATCGTCGAGGCTGCCTGCACAGGGCAGGACCACCATGACGTCGTTGGCCCCGGTCTCCAGCAGATGATCCACCACACCCAGCCACTGGCCTTCGCGATTGATCACCTTGAGACCTTCCAACTGATGCCAGTAGTAGTCACCGGCGCCCAGCTGGGGCAATTCGCTGCGCGGCACGCAGATCTCGAAACCGGCCATCAGGCGGGCTTCTTCACGATCGTCCAGGCCCTGCAGACGTACCGTCAGGACCTTGCCGTGCAACCGACCGCCGAGCACCTTGACCTGCCGGGTCTCGCCTTCGCGTCTGAGCGTCCAGGTCCGATAGTCCAGCAGATTGTCGAGCGGATCGGTAAAGGAGTAGATCTTGAGCTCACCGCGTACGCCGAAGACCGAAACTATCTTGCCCAGGACCACCAGGTCGGGGGCGGAGGTCGGCGTACTCATGATCTTCAGGCGGTAGCCTGAGCGCTCTTGAGCAGCTGAGCGACGCGCTCGGACGGCTGGGCGCCCTGCGACAGCCAGTAGCTGGCACGCTCTTGATCCACCGACAGACGGATTTCGGCGCCGCTGGCCACCGGATTGAAGAAACCGATGCGCTCGACGAAACGACCATCACGCGCATTGCGGCTGTTGGTCACGGTCAGGTGGTAGAAGGGGCGCTTCTTGGAGCCGCCACGGGCTAGACGGATGGTTACCATTGAACTTCGTTCCTGTAGTCGGTGCTTGTAGCTGTGGGCACACTGGGCCACATGGCCCGAAAGGCCGCATATTCTAAGGGCTGTCACCCGGTTTGCCAATGGCTTTAAACGGCGCCCTCGGCATTGCGGCAGGCTGGAGACTCCAGCAGCGGAGCCTCGTCGCTCGCGAAGGTGCATCAGCACTGGTGCCGACGCCCTTCACAGAGCCCTTGCCGGTGCCGACCATCTGGCGACGGGCGGCACCAGGAAATCACATCTTGGGCATGCCGCCGCCGGGGAGCATGCTGCCCATGCCGCGCATCATCTTGGCCATGCCACCCTTGGCGGTGACCTTCTTCATCATCTTCTGCATCTGCTTGTGTTGCTTGATGAGGCGGCCGACGTCCTGCACCTGGGTACCGGAACCCAGGGCGATACGCTTCTTGCGCGAGCCGCTGATCAGCTCCGGATCACGGCGCTCGGCCGGGGTCATGGAGTCGATGATGGCTTCCATCTGCTTGAAATGCTTTTCCGCGGCGCCCTGGGCATTGCCCATCTGCTGGATGTTCACACCGCCCATCATGGTCGGCAGCTTGTCCATCAGCGAACCCAGGCCGCCCATGTTCTTCATCTGGCGCAACTGGTCGCGGAAGTCTTCGAGATCGAAGCCCTTGCCCTTCTTGAGCTTCTTGGCCAGCTTGTCGGCCTTCTCGCGATCCAGGGTCTGCTCGGCCTGCTCGATCAGCGAGAGGACGTCGCCCATGCCGAGGATGCGCGAGGCGACGCGATCCGGGTGGAAGGGATCGAGGGCTTCGCTCTTCTCACCCATGCCGATGAACTTGATCGGCTTGCCGGTGATGTGGCGGACCGACAGGGCGGCACCGCCCCGGGCATCGCCATCAACCTTGGTCAGGATCACGCCGGTCAGCGGCAGGGCGTCGTTGAAGGCCTTGGCGGTGTTGGCGGCGTCCTGACCGGTCATGGCGTCGACCACGAACAGGGTCTCGGCCGGCTTGGTGGCGGCATGCACCTGCTGGATCTCCGCCATCATCTCGCTATCGATGTGCAGGCGACCGGCGGTGTCGACGATAACCACGTCGATGAACTTGAGCTTGGCCTCACGGATGGCGGCCTGGGCGATCTCCACCGGCTTCTGGCTGATGTCGGAGGGGAAGAAGGTGACCCCCACCTCCCCGGCCAGGGTCTCCAGCTGCTTGATGGCGGCTGGGCGGTAGACGTCGGCGGAGACGACCATGACGGTCTTCTTCTTGCGTTCCTTGAGGAAGCGCGCCAGCTTGCCCGCGGTGGTGGTCTTGCCCGCACCCTGCAGGCCGGCCATGAGGATGACCGCCGGCGGCGCGACGTTGAGCGCCAGATCCTCGTTCGCCGCGCCCATGATGGCTTCGAGTTCGGCGCGCACGATCTTCACGAAGGCCTGTCCCGGCGTCAGGCTCTTGGACACCTCGGTGCCGACCGCCCGCTCCTTGACCCGGTTGACGAACTCCTTGACCACCGGCAGGGCGACGTCCGCCTCGAGCAACGCCATGCGCACCTCGCGCAGGGTGTCCTTGATGTTGTCTTCGGTGAGCTTGGCCTTGCCGGTGATGTGGCGCAGGCTTTGGGACAGGCGGTCTGTGAGATTCTCGAACATGCGGACATCCAGGGCAGAAACGGCGGCTGACCGGCAAGTATAACGAAAGAGCGCCTGACCAGGGATAGCCGCTGGGGCCTGTACCGCGTGAATCCGTCAGCAGTGCCCGATTCGGCGGGCAGCCGGGAAGGGAAAGACAGGCATCGGCGCCTTGGCCGATGCCCGAGGGGACGGGATCAGAAAATCAGCGAGAAGATGCCGATGACCACCACCAGGCCGATCAGAAAGATGATGCCCATGGTACCGCCGAGAAATTTAAGCATGGTCGCGACCTCTTCTAGATATGTACCTCTTGGGACCACCCGGTGGCGGCAAGGGTTCGCCCAGTCTGGCCAGCCGGCGCCAGGGCGCGGCTCAGACTTTCTGTACCGCCCTGTCTGTGCCACACTCGCCTGCTTTCCGCTCTGCTGAAACCGGACCATGCACGCCCTGCTGCCCACCCTCCTGGCCGCCGCCCTCTATCTGCTCGCGACCCTCTACCAGGGCAGTTGCCTGCTGCGCAAACAGCCATCGAACAAGCCCCTGGTCCTGGGTGCCGGCATCCTGGCCCTGCTGCCCCACGCCCTGGCGGTCTACCTGCAGCTGATTCTCGAGCCGACCCTGAGCCTGGACTTCTTCGACGCCTCGAGCCTGATCTCAGCGACCGCCATCGCCCTGATGCTGATCGGTTGCCTGCGCATGCCGCTGCAACCCTTGCTGGTACTGGTCTATCCCCTCGGCGCCGTCACCGCGCTGCTGGCCGAATTCGTGCCGCCGGGCACCGTGACCCCGCTGGACGTATCGCCCAAGATCGTCGTGCACGTACTGCTGTCGATCATCGCCTATGGTCTCTTCACCCTGGCGGTGCTGCAGTCCTGCCTGGTGCTGCTGCAGAACCGTCAACTCAAGAACAAGCACCCCTCGGGACTGATCCGCAGCTTTCCGCCGCTACAGACCATGGAAAGCCTGCTGTTCGGCTTTCTCTGGGCGGGCTGGGTAGTGCTGTCACTGGCGCTGATCTCCGGCTGGTTCTTTGTCGAGGACATGTTCGCCCAGCACCTGATCCACAAGACGGTGCTCTCCTGCATCGCCTGGGTGGTGTTCGGCATCCTGCTGTGGGGTCGCCATCGCCTGGGCTGGCGCGGCCATACGGCGATCCGCTGGACGCTGCTGGGCTTCATCCTGCTGATGCTGGCCTACTTCGGTAGCAAGCTGGTGCGGGAATTCATCCTGCATCGTTGACAGTCGTCGTTCCACTACCTGCATAATCAGGCGACCGAACCACGTTCGGCGCGACCCGGCCAACAGCCGCTTCGCGCCCGGCACGTCATAACAGGTCGTCCCGCCCGTCCCCATCCTCGGACAGCCGCTGCCCCATCGGGCCGCTCCGGCAGACGCCTCCTACAAGAACGACTGCCCGGTACCCCTGCATGTCCACGACCGCTGCCGCCTTCGACGCGTCCACCTCCGTGCCGCGTAATTCCCCCACCCGCGTGGCCACCGCCAGCTTCATCGGCACCGCCATCGAGTTCTACGACTTCTATGTCTATGCCACGGCCGCGGCCCTGGTGATCGGCCCCGTGTTCTTTCCCCAGGGCGCGGGCATAGCCCAGACCCTCAGCGCCTTCATCACCTTTGGCATCGCCTTCCTGGCGCGCCCCCTGGGTTCGCTGCTGTTCGGCCATTTCGGCGATCGCATCGGCCGCAAGTCCACGCTGGTGGCCTCGCTGCTGCTGATGGGCATCTCCACCACCCTGATCGGTCTCCTGCCCGGCTATGCCAGCATCGGCGTCTGGGCACCGATCCTGCTGTGCCTGCTGAGATTCGGCCAGGGCCTGGGCCTGGGTGGCGAATGGGGCGGCGCGGCGCTGCTGGCCACCGAGAATGCCCCACCCGGCAAGCGCGCCTGGTTCGGCATGTTCCCCCAGCTCGGCCCCTCCATCGGCTTCCTCATGGCCAACGGCCTGTTCCTGGCCCTGGCGCTGCTGCTGGACGACGAGCAATTCCGCGCCTGGGGCTGGCGCATCCCCTTCCTGCTCAGTGCCCTGCTGGTGGTGGTCGGCCTCTATGTGCGGTTGTCGCTGCACGAGACGCCGGTGTTCGCCGAGGCCATGGCCCGTCGCGAGAAGCTGCGCCTGCCCATGGTCGAGACCTTCGGCAAGCACGGCAAGGCGGTGCTGCTGGGCGCCCTGAGCATGGTGGTGTGCTACGCCCTCTTCTACATCTCCACGGTGTTCTCGTTGAGCTACGGGGTGAAGAACCTCGGCTACAGCCGCCAGGAATTCCTCGGCCTGCTCTGCGTGGCGGTGCTGTTCATGGCTCTGGCCACGCCGCTGTCGGCCTGGCTGGCGGATCGCTTCGGCCGCAAGCCGGTACTGGCGGTGAGCGCCATCGCCGCCCTGCTGTCGGGCTTCGCCATGGAGCCGCTGCTGACCCATGGTTCCAGCCAGGCGGTGGGTCTGTTCCTGGCCCTGGAGCTGTTTCTCATGGGCATGACCTTCGGCCCCATGGGCGCCCTGCTGCCGGAAATCTTCCCGACCCGGGTGCGCTACACCGGCGCCTCGGCTGCCTACAACCTGGGTGGCATCCTCGGCGCCTCCCTGGCGCCCTATGCCGCGCAGCAACTGGTGGAAGCCGGCGGCCTGAGCTGGGTGGGCGGCTATGTCTCGGCGGCGGCGGCCATCAGCCTGGTGGCGGTGCTGTGCATGCGCGAAACGCGCGACCAATCGCTGTAGATTTTTTCTAGCCAAGAAAAAGGGCCCCGCGGGGCCCTTTTTTCGTGATGCGCAGACGGCGTTACAACTCGACCTTCACCGCCTCGGACGCACGCACGGCCTTGGCCCGCGCGGCCTCGATGCTTTCATCGCGGGCCAGGGCCACGCCCATGCGGCGTTGTCCCTTCACCTCCGGCTTGCCGAACAGACGCAGTGCGGTGTCGGGTTCGGCCAGGGCCGCACCCAGGTTGGCGAAGGCGGTCTGGCGCGAGTCGCCGTCCACCAGGATCACCGCCGAGGCCGAAGGGCCGAACTGGCGGATGGTGGGAATCGGCAGGCCGAGGATGGCCCGGGCATGCAGGGCGAATTCGGAGAGATCCTGGGAGATCAGGGTCACCAGGCCGGTGTCATGGGGCCGCGGCGAGACTTCGCTGAACCAGACCTGGTCGCCCTTGACGAACAGCTCCACGCCGAACAGGCCGCGACCGCCCAGGGCCTCGGTGACGGCGCGAGCGACCCGCTCGGATTCGGCCAGGGCCCGCTCGCTCATGGCCTGGGGCTGCCAGGACTCGTGGTAGTCGCCCTTGACCTGGCGATGCCCGACCGGCGCGCAGAAGGAGGTGCCGCCGACGTGGCGCACGGTCAGCAGGGTGATCTCGTAGTCGAAGTCGACGAAACCCTCGACGATCACCCGGCCCTTGCCGGCACGCCCGCCTTCCTGGGCGTACTGCCAGGCGGCCTGCAGCTCGTCGGCGCTGCGCAGCAGACTCTGGCCCTTGCCCGAGGAACTCATGATCGGCTTGACCACGCAGGGATAGCCCAGCGCCTCGGCGGCGGCGGCGTAGTCCTCGTAGGTGTCGGCGAAGTGATAGGGCGAGGTGGGCAGGCCCAGCTCCTCGGCGGCGAGGCGACGGATGCCTTCGCGATTCATGGTCAGTTGGGCCGCACGGGCGGTGGGCACCACGGTGTAGCCCTCGCCTTCCAGCTCCACCAGGGTGGCGGTGGCGATGGCTTCGATTTCCGGCACGATGAAGTGCGGCTGCTCGCGCTCGATCACCGCGCGCAGGGCGGCACCGTCGAGCATGTCGATGACGTGACTGCGGTGGGCGACCTGCATGGCCGGGGCATCGGCGTAGCGATCCACGGCGATGACCTCGACGCCCAGGCGCTGCAGTTCGATGACGACTTCCTTGCCCAGTTCGCCGGAGCCGCAGAGCAGCACGCGGGTGGCGCTGGGGGACAGGGGGGTACCGATACGGGGCATGACAGATCTCTCCGGCTGATATCAGGTCAGGAAGGCCGCACCGCCCGCCCGCGCCCGCTCGTCGCAGCGCAGCAGCACCTCGCGGCGCTCGCTGTCGCTCATGGACATCCAGCGGGTGATCTCGGCGGCGCTGCGCTGGCAACCGATGCAGATGTCCTGTTCGTCCAGGGCACAGACATGGACGCAGGGCGAACGCACGGGTGAATCGGCGGTGGTCATGCGGCTTCCCTCGAATGGCCGCGCATTGTGCCCGTTAATACCAAATTTGGCATGTGCCTTTACCTTGCCGATACCGCTCAATCCCGCTTGGGCGGTGCCTTGAGCACGATGCCGGCGTCGTACAGCAGGTTGACCAGTTCGACGATGATCACCGCGGTCAGCCCCCAGATGCGGTGCTCGCCATATTGATAGCTGGGCACCTGCCAGCGCAGGCCATCGTGGTCGACCCGGAAGGTGTAATCCGGCGGCACCTCGCAGAAGAACCGCAGGGGCACGGTGAAGATCGCGGCGATCTCGGCTTCGCTGGGAATGTATTCGAGCTGATCCGGAATCAGCGCGACGATGGGGGTCACCGCCAGGCCGTAGCGCGACACCAACGGACTCAGGGGCGCGATGACTTCCACCAGACCCGGTGGCAGCCCGACCTCTTCCTCGGCCTCGCGCAGGGCGGTGGCCACCAGGTCGGCATCCTCGGGATCGCGCCGCCCGCCCGGCAGGGCCACCTCGCCGCCGTGGGTGGACAGGTTGCTGGCCCTCAGGGTGAGCAGCAACTCGGGATGCTCGCCACGAATGATGGGCACCAGCACCGCCGCTTCCTGGTAGCTTTCGGTGCCGCTCAGGGTGCGCGGCTGATAGTGACGCAGGCGCTGGAGCAACTCATCCACGCCAAGATTCTCCCTTGCTCATCGTATCCCCTGGATCATGGCACGCCCGCCGGGCAATCCCAAGTCCTGCCATCGCTTGCGAGGCCCGGGAGCCTCCCGGCACACTGCAGCAAAACGAGGATGAACCATGAAGCATTGCAATCACTGTGGCGGCCTGCTGGAAGCGCGCATTCCCGCAGGTGACAACCGGATGCGCCTGGTCTGCCGCCAGTGCGGCGCAGTGCATTATCAGAATCCGCGGGTGGTGGCTGGCTGCCTGGCGACCTGGGAGGGCAAGGTGTTGCTCTGCCAGCGCGCGATCGAGCCGCGCCAGGGTTACTGGACGCTGCCGGCGGGCTTCATGGAAAACGGCGAGACCACCACCGAGGCCGCCGCCCGCGAGACCTTCGAGGAAGCCGGCGCGCAGGTGCAGGGCCTGGCGCTCTATACCCTCTTCGATCTACCGCACATCGATCAGATCTACATGCTGTTCCGTGGCGAGCTGGTCGACGGCCGCTTTGCCGTCGGTGAGGAAAGTCTCGATGTGCGCCTTCTGGACGAAGCCGACATCCCCTGGTCGTCTCTGGCTTTTCCGACCATCAAGCGAACACTAGAATGCTTTTTCGCTGACCGCCGTCGCGGCGAGTATCCGTTGCGTCACGAGGGCATGGCGCCCATGGTGGTCGCACCCAAGCCTGCCTGAGCTCTTCCGAGGATCTTCCCGACATGCGTCCGTTGCACCTGTTGTTGGCGCTCTGCTATGTGCTGTGCGGTTCGTTGCTTCCCCAGCTGGCTCAGGCCAGCACCAGCGTCACGGTGATCCGCCAGCCGGCCGCGCCGCTGATCGACAAGGTGCTGGTGATCAAGTCGCGCAACCAGCTGCAACTGCTCAGCGGCGATACCGTGATGAAGTCCTATCGCATCTCGCTGGGCAAGAATCCCCGCGGCCCCAAGCTGCGCGAGGGCGACCAGCGTACGCCGGAAGGCTTCTACTGGATCGACTGGCGCAAGACCAGCGACAAGTTCAACCTGGCCATGCACATCTCCTATCCCAACCGGGAGGATCTGGCTCGCGCGCATCAGGCTGGCGTGCCCCCAGGCAGCATGATCATGCTGCACGGTACGCCCATCGACGAGGAATACCCCGAGTGGTACTTCAACTCGCTGAACTGGACCAATGGCTGCGTCGCGCTGACCAACCAGGACATGCGTGAGGTCTGGAGCCTGGTCAAGGACGGCACCCTGATCGAGATCCGCCCCTGAGAGTCTATCCAAAGGCTGCTGCGCGCCGGCCGAACCGCGCTGAAGAGGCCCTGGGTCGCCAGCCCGACCCGAGCGGTCCAGTCGCAATGCTCATCTACCCTTCGTAAACTCGCGCGCGAGCCCGGTCGAGCGCGAGTCCGGTCGAGCGCGAGTCCGATCCGCTTCCTCAGGTGTCTTCGCGGGGCCGCCCAGGCCTTGTTTGGCTCTGGCTCGCGAACCTCTGCACAGACTCTGCGCCGACAGGATTCCCCTGTCCTACCCCGCCACCTGCTCCGCCGGCGAGACGATGGTGGTCTTGCCACGCGACCGACCGCTGCTGAGATAGTCGGCGATGGACTCCTGGGTGACCTCGCCAAGGAAGTCGTTGTCGGCGCTGAGCACCGGCAGCCAGGAGGTGTTGAACTGATACATGCGTGACAGCAGGATGCGCAGGTGCTCGTCGAAGGCCGCAGTGGCCTTGAACGGGGTGACAAAGGGCGCCACCGGCCCGCTCTGGCCGCGCAGGTCACGCCGACGCACGTAGCCCAGGCCCTTGTTGGCGGCATCCGTCACCACCACATGGCGGCGGTCGTGCTCTTCCATCAACTCCACGGCGTCGCCGATCAGGGTTTCGGCCTGGATCGACGGGGCATTGTCGGCCGCGTCCTCGGCACGGATCAGCAAGAGGCGCTTGAGGGTGCTGTCCTGGCCGACGAAGTTGCTGACGAATTCATCCTTGGGATGGGCCAGCAGGGTGTCCGGATGGTCGAACTGCACCAGGCGGCCGCCACGGAACACGGCGATCTTGTCGCCCAGGCGGATGGCTTCGTCGATGTCATGGCTGACCATGATCACCGTCTTGTTCAGCGCCCGCTGCATCTGGAAGAACTCGTTCTGGATGGCGTCGCGGTTGATCGGGTCCACCGCACCGAAGGGTTCGTCCATCAGCAGCAGCGGCGCCTCGGCCGCCAGGGCGCGGATCACCCCAATGCGCTGCTGCTGGCCGCCGGAGAGCTCGCGCGGATAGCGCGACAGGTACTGCCTGGGTTCGAGCTGCACCATGCTCATCAATTCAGTGGCGCGCTCGCGGCATCTCTTCTTGTCCCAGCCCAAGAGCTTGGGCACCACCGTGATGTTCTCCTCGATGGTCATGTTGGGAAACAGACCGATCTGCTGGATCACGTAGCCGATGTGTCTCCTGAGGGTCACCTCGTCAATGCCGGTGGTGTCCTCGCCATTGATCAGTACCCGTCCCGAGGTGGGTTCGATTAGGCGGTTGATCATCTTCAGGGTGGTGGTCTTGCCGCAGCCGGAGGGGCCGAGGAAGACGCAGATCTGGCCCTCCTCCACGGTGAGGCTCACGGCGTCCACCGCGGTCACGTCCTTGCCGTGCTGCTTGAAGGTCTTGGTCAGGCGGTCGAGTTCGATCATCTGGGGCTCCTTAAGAGGCGCTGCGCAGGCCGCGCGGGGTGAGGCGGCGTTGCAGCCACTGCAGGACGAGGTCGGCGACGATGGCCAGCAGGCTGACCAGCACGGCGCCGACGATGAGGGTGGCCATGTCGCTGCGACTGATGGCGGTGAGGATGAGCACGCCCAGGCCACCGGCGCCGATGGTGGCGGCGATGGTCATGACGCCGATGTTCATGACCACGGCGGTGCGCACCCCGGCCAGGATCACCGGCAGGGCGATGGGCAGCTCGACCATGCGCAGGCGCTGCCAGAAGGTCATGCCGATGCCGGCGCCCGCCTCGCGGATCCCCGGCTCGACGCTGGTCAGCGCCAGGTAGGTGTTTCTCAGGATCGGCAGCAGCGAATAGAGGAACACCGCGGTGATCGCCGGCAGCGGACCGAGGCCCTGGCCGAACTTGGAGTAGAAGGGCAGCAAGAGACCGAACAGGGCGATGGAAGGCAGCGTCATGACCACCGTGGCCAGCGCCTGCAGCGGTCCGGCCAGCGCAGGGTAGCGGGTCATGAGGATGCCCAGGGGCACGCCCACCAGGATCGCCAGGGTCACGGCGACGCCGACCAGGGTGATGTGCTGGCGGGTCAGTTCGAGGACCTGCAGCCAGTCGATGTGATTGAAGGAGGTGACGAAATCCATGGGTCATTGCCCTCCGTCTAGGGGATGCCGGGCAAGGAAGTCGCGAGCTACCTGGGCCGGGGTCTGTCGCTCGATGTCCACCTTGGCGTTGAGCTGGCGCATGGTGGCCTGGTCCAGGCTTTCCGCCAGGGGCTTGAGCAGCATGGCGAGATCCGGATGCCTTTCCAGGTACCGGGCGTTCACCACCGGCGCGGCGGTGTAGTCGGGGAAGTAGCCCTTGTCGTCTTCCAGCACCTTGAGCTTGAAGGCGTCCAGGCGGCCGTCGGTGGTGTAGACCAGGCCGGTGAAGACCTGGCCGTTGCGCAGGGCGGTGTAGACCAGGCCCGGGTCCATCTGGCGGATGTCATCGCGGGTGTAGCTCAGGCCATAGGCCTTGACCAGGCCGGCGAGGCCGTCGGAGCGGTTGGCGAACTCGATGTCCAGCGCGGTGAGGTGGCGCTTGCCCGCCTCGGCCTTGAGCAGCCCAGCCAGGTCACTGATGCTGTTGAGTTCGGGATGCTGCCGGGCGACCTGCTCCGGCAGCGCCAGGGCATAGGTGTTGTTGAAGCGGGTGGGCGCCAGCCAGGCCAGACCGACCTTGGCGTCCAGCTGCTTGACCCGCTGGTAGGAGGCGTCCTTGTCCAGTCGTTCGGTGACATGGTTGTAGGCCACCAGCGAGGTACCGGTGTATTCCCAGGTGAGGTCGAGCTGGGCGTTCTTCACGCCATTCCAGGCGATGGTGCTGCCCAGGCCGCCGACGATCTCCGGCTGGTAGCCGTGCCTGGACAGATACTGCCCGGTGAGTTCGGCGAGGATGGCCTGCTCGGTGAAG
Organism: Pseudomonas sp. BAV 4579; assembly: GCF_009765395.1. NCBI lineage: Bacteria > Pseudomonadati > Pseudomonadota > Gammaproteobacteria > Pseudomonadales > Pseudomonadaceae > Pseudomonas > Pseudomonas sp. BAV 4579. The sequence goes on from NZ_WHOV01000026.1 coordinate 29,535, forward strand.
ACCTTGGCACCGATGCGGATCGGATCGGCCTGGGCAGCACTGGCCAGTGTCAATCCGAACCAGGCGGCGCCCAGGGCGATAAGCAACTTCTTCATCTCGTCTCCTTAGCGGGCCAGGCCGCGTTCCAGCCAGAGGCGACTGGCGAGCAGCACCAGGCCATCCAGCAGCAGCGCCAGCAGTGCGGTGGCGGCGGCGCCCAGCAGCAGCTGTGACTGGTTCTCCAGGGCGATGGCGGGAAAGATCAGGCTGCCCAGGCTATTGGCGCCGATGAGAAATACCAGCGGCGTGGTGCCGACATTGATCGCCAGGGCAACCCGAACCCCGCCGATGATGATGGGCACGGCATTGGGCAGCTCGACCTCGGTCAGCACCTGGGTAGGCGTCATGCCGATGCCAGTAGCCGCTTCCTTGAGCGAGGCGGGTACGTTCTTCAGCCCCTCGTAGGTGTTGCGCACGATGGGCAGCAGCGAGGCGAGGAACAGCGCCAGGATCGCCGGTCCGTCGCCAATGCCGACGATGCCCAGGGCAATGGCCAACACCGCCAGCGGCGGTACGGTATTGCCGATGTTGAACACCTGCATGAAGCGCTCGGCGCTGCGGGCGAATCGCGGTCGACTGAGCAGCACCCCTGCGGGGAGTCCCACCAGCAGCGCCAATACCATGGAAACGACCACCAGATAGAGATGGGCCTGGAGATAGAACAGCAGATCCGCGCGATAGGTAGCGAGGGTATCCCTACCGATCCAGTGCACCAGCAGTGCCAGGATCACCACTCCCACGGCCGTACCGAGCAGGAGGGTCTTGAACTTCGCCATGTCAGGCTCCTTCAACGGGCGGACAGGCCGCATGCCTTCCGAGTGCGGACCTCGCGACAGGCGCGAGGCGCAGGACGGCTGTCCGGGTTCAGGGTCGAGACACAGCAGGGCATGGCGGGTATGCCGGCTGGACCAACGGGGCACTGCGGATCTCGGATCTGCCTAGCCCTTGGGTGTCGCTCCCTAGGGAACGTCATGGCGCCTTGCCTCGACCGAAGAGATTGACGCCCATCGCAGTCGATAGTTCGTCAGCTCCCTTTCAGGCTAACCCAATAGACTCGCTCAATGCCAATCCGATCGCGAAAACTGCATGGCTTGACAGGGTGAAAGGCCCGGGCGAGAGGCGCTCATACCGCATCGAAGGCGAGAGGCGCGGGCTAGAGCCGCCGATGAATGTGTGACGATAAATTTAATACACTTACTGTTAGCTGCTTAGCAGCACCAGCGCGAACCCGGTCGCAGATAACGTCGCGAGCCGCCTCGGTTTCGTGGAGCGCCACACAACCTGCCTGACGTACGGTCATCACTGAAACATCTTTCTGTGCGCCAGTACGGTGACGAGGTTTTGGCACCTATTTATCATGCCGACGAGTGGCTGACGCTTTGAGGGAACATTCAGCCATACCAAGGTCAATAGGTGGCCCAGTGATAGCACCAAGCGCCATTCCTGGTACCGCTATAAAAACAGACTATTCATTGAGCTAACTTCAAAGGGAACGTTATGAATGACATGACGGCTTGTGCATCGTTGGACTCTGCTGTTCTATCCTCTGCCCCCGTAATGCTGCTGCAACCCAAGGTGGAAAATTGGGTCGTGGTCTATGCTCATGGCGGTCTGATCGCCGATTTCGATGACGAGGCTTCGGCCCGCCGCGAAGCCGAGCAGTGGGCTGGCATCTGCCTGCGTCGCTGAAAACCGCTTTCGAATGATCTGCCTGCGCCATCAACCGATGGAAAGCAGTCACAGGCAGCTCATTACCTGCTCCAGCGTCCTTCATCCCGCCCCTCGCCAGACGCCCCCACGTCCGGCCTTGCGCTGTCCGCCAGCCTACCCAGCTCGCATTTCCGCTGATTTCGCCTGGCATTAACGTTGTCTGGCGCACCTTCTGAGCGTTGCACTGCAACTTCCCGGCGTCTCTTCAGGCCTGATGGCGAGTCGAGCCCCTGCGCCCGATCACCCAACGTCTTCCGTCACTGTCCGGGACCTTGCCGATGACGCTACGCCTGAAATCCGCTATCACCACCCTGTTCGCCCTGCTCTGCCTGGCAGCCACACCGGTCACCCAGGCCGCTCCGCGGGATTTCCCCACCGATCTGGTCGGACTGAATTTCTCCGGTGCCGGCTTCGCCCCTCACGTACTGCCGGGCAAACCGGGCACCAACTATTTCTTTCCCGACGCCGGTCATTACCGGCGCTGGGCGGCCAAGGGTATCCGGGTGATCCGCTTCCCGGTCATCTGGGAGCGCCTGCAGCCGCGTCTGGGGCAACCCCTGGATCCCGCCTACGCCAAGCTGATCGACCAGACCCTGGACAACGCCAAGCGCTATCGCATGAGCGTGATCCTGGATCTGCACAATTACATGAGATACCGCGGCCAGATCATCGGCAGCGCGGCGGTGCCCTATCCGGCCTATGCCGATGTCCTGCGGCGAATCGCCCAGCGCTGGCACGAGCACCCTGCCCTGGCCGCCTACGACATCATGAACGAGCCCCACGATGCGGTTGAGCAGTGGCCGGTGGCGGCGCAGCATGGCATCGACGCCGTGCGTGACGTCGATCGGACGCGACCGATCCTGATCGAGGGCAACGGCTGGTCCAGCAGCTATCTCTGGCCGCGCTACAACACCAAGCTGCTCGGCCTCAAGGATCCGGCCGACAACCTGATCTATTCGGCGCACGTCTATTTCGACAACGACGGTGGCGGCAAATACCTCAAAAAGGACATGACCGATTTCGACCCGGATGTCGGCATCCGCCGGGTCGAGCCCTTCATCACCTGGCTCAAGCAACACGGCAAGCGCGGTCACATCGGCGAGTTCGGCGTACCGGACAACGATCCGCGCTGGCTGGCAGCCATGGACAGGTTGCTGGCACGGCTGCGGCAGGAATGCATTCCGGCCATGTATTGGGCAGCCGGTCCCAACTGGGGCGACTACCCACTGGCGATCGAGCCGGTCAAGGGCAAACCCCGGCCGCAGTGGAGCGTGCTGCAGAAGTACGTGAAGCCCGCCGACTGCCAGGCGCTGGGCCCGCGCTGACCGTAGCGCCGCCGGGCGAACCAGGCGGCACCTTCTTGCAGTTATGCGACAACATGTCCGGAAATCGGTGACTGCAATCACAAAACGCCTGGCCATGGACGGCCGGGCAAGAACTTGCTGGCTTTTGGCGATCAAAATGTAACAGCAAGTAATAGTGCGACTATTAAGACGCTTGCGACGCCCAAGAGAAAGGATGCCATGTCAGCTATCGTTCTTCCGCACTACCCTTCCGCTCTTTCCCCCTAACGGCAGCGCTGCATCCGTTCGCCTTTCTTGCCGCACCCTCAGGGATCTCCCATGGAAAGATTTGTCGCTTTGGATAGCTTTCGCGGTCTGCTCGCCGTCGCCGTCGTCCTGTTCCATACCTATGTCGCTCAGGCCGCCTCGGAAAATCCGCTGATCGCCAACGCCTATCTGTTCGTTGAATTCTTCTTCGTGCTGAGTGGCTTCGTGCTCATGCACACCTACGAAAACCGGTTGCGGACCCTGGACGACTATCGCGATTTCGCCATCAGTCGCTCGGCGCGGATCCTGCCGCTGCACCTGGCCATGCTCGGGCTCTATGTACTGCTGGAGTGCGGTCGCCTGCTGGCGGAAAAACTGGGGGTCGGCTTCAACGATCCGGCTTTCAGCGGCGCCACCGCGCCCGAGCAATTCCTGCCGAATCTGCTGCTGCTGCAATCCTGGCTCGGCCAGGCCATCACCGGCTCGTTCAACTACCCGTCCTGGAGCATCAGCATCGAGTTCTACCTCTATCTGATCTTCGGTCTGCTGGTACTCAAGGGCCAGGGTCATCAGCGCCAGTGGTTCCTGGCGATCGCCCTGCTGGCCTTCGTGCAGCTGCTGTATCCCTTCCTGCCGCTGAAGACCGAGATCTTTCGCGGCCTGTCGTGCTTTTTCGCCGGCGCCTGCACCTATCGCCTCTACGTCTGGATCAAGCAGCACAACCAGGGGCAATTCGGTGGCACCCTGCTGGAGCTGGCCTGCCTGATCGCCGGTGCCGCGGTGATGACCTCCGATCTGCCGGTGCCCAAGAAGGGCGTGCTGGCGACCCTGGTGTTCTGCGTCACCGTCCTCACCTTCGCCTTCGAGCGCGGCCTGGTCTCCAGCGTGCTGCACCAGGGGCTATTCGTACGTCTGGGCGTGCTGTCCTATTCGATCTACCTGTGCCACGCCGCGGTGATCTTCGTGTTCAAGAGCGCCTTCATCGTGCTGGGCAAGCTGCTGCACCAGGACTTCACGGTGGTGGCGCCCTCCCATGATGCGCCGCTGCCCTTCATGATCCGCTACATCGCCACCGGCAGCGTCGTGCTGGACAACCTGGTGGTGCTGGTGGAACTGGCGGTGGTCTTCGCCTTCGCCTGCCTGACCCACAGGTACATCGAGATCCCGGGCATGGCCCTGGGCAAGCGACTGGTCCGCCGCAAACGCACCCCGCCCTGCTGCGACGGCAACATCCAGCCGCAGCGCTGAGCGGCGCCCTGGCAGCCCCACCGACCTCAAGCCGGTGGGGCTGCCCTCTGCTATACTCCGCCCCCTCTTTTTTCTTCCCGCCCAGGTTCATCCATGACCACCCAGGCCGCCGAAGTCGCCAAGCGCCGTACCTTCGCCATCATTTCTCACCCCGACGCGGGCAAGACCACCATCACCGAAAAGCTGCTGCTGATGGGCCAGGCCATCGCCGTCGCGGGTACGGTGAAGTCGCGCAAATCCGATCGCCATGCGACCTCCGACTGGATGGAGATGGAAAAGCAGCGCGGCATCTCCATCACCACCTCGGTGATGCAGTTTCCCTACCGCGAGCACATGATCAACCTGCTCGACACCCCCGGCCACGAAGACTTCTCCGAAGACACCTACCGCACCCTGACCGCGGTGGATTCGGCGCTGATGGTGCTCGACGGTGGCAAGGGCGTCGAGCCCCGTACCATCGCCCTGATGGACGTCTGCCGCCTGCGGGACACCCCCATCGTCAGCTTCATCAACAAGCTCGACCGCGACATCCGCGATCCCATCGAACTGCTCGACGAGATCGAGGCGGTGCTCAAGATCAAGGCCGCGCCCATCACCTGGCCGATCGGCAGCTATCGCGACTTCATGGGCGTCTATCACCTCTCGGACGACCGCATCTACGTCTACACCCCCGGCCATGGTCACGAGCGCATCGCCACCAAGACCATCGACAAGCTGGACTCCGACGAGGCCCGCGCCCACCTGGGCGATCTCTATGAGAGATTCGTCGAGGAGCTGGAGCTGGTGCAGGGCGCCTGCCACGAATTCGATGGCGAGGCCTTCCTGCGCGGCGAGATGACCCCGGTGTTCTTTGGTACCGCCCTGGGCAACTTCGGCGTCGACCAGGTGCTCGACGCCGTGGTCGACTGGGCGCCGCGCCCGCTGTCGCGCGCCGCCCACGAGCGGATGGTGGAACCGGTGGAAGAGAAGTTTTCCGGCTTCGTGTTCAAGATCCAGGCGAACATGGATCCCAAGCACCGCGACCGCATCGCCTTCATGCGCATCTGCTCGGGCAGGTACGAGAAGGGCATGAAGCTGCGCCACGTGCGGATCAAGAAGGACCTCAAGATCGCCGATGCCCTGACCTTCTTCTCCAGCGAGCGCGAGCACCTGGAAGAGGCCTTCGCCGGCGACATCATCGGCTTGCACAACCACGGCACCATCCAGATCGGCGACACCTTCACCGAAGGCGAGTTGCTGGGCTTCACCGGTATCCCGCACTTCGCCCCGGAACTGTTCCGCCGCGTGCGCCTGAAGGATCCGCTGAAATCCAAGCAGCTGCGCCAGGGCCTGCAGGAACTGGCCGAGGAAGGCGCCACCCAGGTGTTCTTCCCCGAGCGTAACAACGACATCGTGCTCGGCGCCGTGGGCGTGCTGCAGTTCGACGTGGTCGCCAGTCGCCTGAAGGAAGAATACAAGGTGGAGTGCGCCTACGAGGCCATCAACGTCTGGTCGGCGCGCTGGATCGAGTGCGACGACAAGAAGAAGCTCGAGGACTTCAAGAACAAGGCCTTCGAGAACCTGGCAGTGGATGGCGGCGGTCACCTCACCTACCTGGCGCCTACCCGGGTCAATCTGGCACTGATGGAAGAGCGCTGGCCGGAGATCAAATTCCGCGCCACCCGCGAGCACCACTGAGCCCTACTGCCTGACCGGTGCATCTGGCGCCGGTCAGGCGGATCGCCGGCTCTCCTGCCCGGTCTTCCCGAATCAGTCCCGGTCGGAAGACTCGGCCGCGGCTTCCAGCTCCACCATCGTCAGCTCCAGCTCCGCCCGCTCGGTCCACTGGCCGTCCAGTTCGGTGCGTACCGCCACGCCCAGCTCCTTGAAGTCGGCCACCTGCTTGACCAGGTTGCCCGGGCCGCCCACCAGTTGGCCGCAGGCCTTGCGATAGGCTTCGCCGGCCTTGTCCAGACTCTTGCCGATACCGTCCATGCTGCCGAGAAAGGTGCGCAGCTTGTCGTAGACCTTGCCCGCGCGCTCGGCCAGTTCGGCGGTATGGCGATTCTGGTCTTCGAAGCGCCAGAGCTGGCGGACGATGTTGAGGCTGGTCAACAGAGTGGTCGGCGTCGCCACCAGCACGTTCTGTTCGATGGCGCGCTGGAACAGGCTTTCGTCAGCCTTGAGCGCCTCGACGAAGGCCGATTCGATGGGGATGAACAAGAAGACCATCTCCGGCGAATTCAGCCCCGGCAGGCTGAAGTATTCGCGATCGGCCAGTTCGCGGATGCGCTCGCCCACGGCACGCACGTGCTCGCCCAGGGCCAGGCGCCGCTCGCCCTCGTCCTCGCTGTTGACGTAGCGGGTATAGGCGTTGAGCGACACCTTGGCGTCCACCACCAGGTGCTTCTTCTGCGGCAGATGGACCAGCACGTCCGGCCGCCGCCGGCCGGTCTCGGTGGTGAAGCTGCGCTCGCGGACGAAGTCGCGCCCTTCACGCAGGCCGGAGCGCTCCAGCACGTTTTCCAGGATGAGCTCGCCCCAGTTGCCCTGGGCCTTCTTCTGGCCGCGCAGGGCAGTGGCCAGGTCGTGGGCCTCCTGGGTGATCTGGCGGTTGAGCTCCTTGAGGTCGAGCAGTTGCTGGCCGAGGGCTGCCTGCTGCTGGACATCCTTGTGGTGGATGTCCTCGACCTTGGCGCGAAAGCCTTCGATCTGCTCGCGGAACGGCCGCAACAGCGCATCCAGGGATTGCTGGCTGTGCTGGGCGAAGGCCTGGCCCTTGGCGTCGAAGATGCGTCCGGCCAGTTGTTCGAATTCCAGCTTGAGCTGCTCGCGACTCTCGCGCAGTAGTAGCTGCTGCGCCTGGAAGTGCTCTTCCTTCTGCTCCAGGGTGGTCCTGAGCGTGGCGTGTTCTTCGGCCAGGCGCGCATGGCGCTCCTGCACCTCGGCGTGCAGTTGCTGCTCGCGGTGCTGGCGCTCGCGCAATTCGGCGAGCTGCTCCTGGCTGCCCTGCAGCTGAGCCCGGGTGGCCTCGGCCAGGGCGTGCTGTTCGGCGGCCTGCAACTGGGCCTGGCGGGTCTGCTGGCGCAACTCGGCCTCCAGCTCGCGATTGACCTCCAGCTGGCGCTGCAGGGTGGCGGTGCGTTCGCGCTCGGCGCCCAGTTCCACCACCTGGCGACCATTGGCCAGCTCGGCCCGCTGCAGGTCGTCGCGCAGCATGTCGTAGCGCTCGGCGGCGCTGTCGAGTTGCTGTTGCAGATAGCGCTGGCGCCCGGTCAGCCAGACGGCCGAACCCGCCCAGCCAGCCAGCAGCAACAGGGGAAGCACAAGGGAAACGAAAGGCAAGGAAGTCATGGCGCTCTCATCGCGGACGGCTCCCCTCACCTTAGGCAGGCGTGCGGGGAGCGTCCAGCATTTATCTGTACATTTACACAGTGTTTCGCAAATCCAGATCCAGCCCGCTGACGCGGCGGACCCGTCGGGCCACGGCCTCGGCGAAGATGCCGCCACGGGCCTCGATCAGAGTGAAATCATCGCGCGCCCGGGTGATGCCGGTATAGACCAGCTCCTTGGTCAGCACCGGACTGAGCTGCTCGGGCAGCAGGAGCGCCGTGTGGGCGAATTCCGAGCCCTGGGATTTGTGCACGGTCATGGCGAACACCGTCTCCACCGCCGCCAGCCGACTGGGCAGGACAAATCTCAGGCCACCGCTGCCATCGCCGCGGGGAAAGGCGACCCGCAGCACCTTGCGCCCCGGCTGGTTGGCGTCCGGCAGGCAGAGGGTGATGCCGATGTCGCCGTTCATCAGCCCCAGGCTGTAGTCGTTGCGCGTCACCAGCACCGGGCGGCCCTCATACCAGCCATGCTCGCCCGCGAGCAGACCGGCTGCAAGCAGGGCGCTGGCGATGCGCAGGTTGAGACCTTCCACGCCCCAGGGCCCCTTGCGCACGGCGCAGAGCAGCTGGAAGTCGTCGAAGGCGGCCAGCACCTGGCCGGCCCAGAGCGTCCAGGCCGGGTCCTCCAGCACGGTGTCGAGCTGGGGCCGGGTCTCCTGCAGGACCTGCAGATAATGACGATAGCCGCGGGCGCGCCCGCGACCTTCCAGCACCAGGCGTTCCAAGGCACGATCCTCCGGGCCCTTGAGCAGCACGCGATGAAGGTCGGAATAGCCGCCGTCGACTAGCACCTGCTGCGCACCCGGGCCGTCCTGGGCATTGACCCGACGGGCCAGCTGGCCGATGCCGCTGCCGGCACCGAAGCGCCGCGAGCGCCTGAGCATCACCACCTGCTGGGCCAGGGCGTCACCCTGGTCATCACCGACCGTCAGCGGCGTCTGGGCCAGCGACTGGCCACTCACGGCTTCCAGCCAGGCGCGGGTGGCCGGACTGTAGCGTCCGGCTTCGGCATCCCGGCAGAGATCGCCCAGCACCGCGCCCGCCTCCACCGAGGCCAGCTGATCCTTGTCACCCAGCAGGACCAGGCGTGCCCTGGGCGGCAAGGCCGCCAGCAGGCTGGCCATCATTTCCAGGTCGATCATCGAGGCTTCGTCCACCACCAGCACGTCCAGCGGCAAGGGCTGCCCGCGGTGATGACGGAAGTGCCGGGTGTTGGGGCGACTGCCCAGCAGCCGGTGTACCGTGGTCACCCCGGTGGGGATGTGCCGACGCAACTCGTCGTCCACCGGCAAGCGACTGACCTGGCCGCCGATGGATTCGGTGAGGCGCGCGGCCGCCTTGCCGGTCGGTGCGGCCAGGCGGATACGCAAGGGGCGACCGGCCGCCACTGCGGGCGCCTGGAGCAGCGCCAGCAGCCGCACCACGGTGGTGGTCTTGCCGGTGCCGGGGCCGCCGGTGACGATGCTGAAGGCGCCGCGCACCGCCAGGGCGCAAGCCAGTTTCTGCCAGTCGGGTTCGCCACCCGCCTCGGGATCCGGCGGAAACAGCCGGTCGAGGCGCTCGGCGAGATCCGCCGGCAGCGACTCGGGAGTGGCCAGGCGCTGACGCAGGCTGGCGGCCACCGCCCGCTCGTAACTCCAGTAGCGCCGCAGGTAGAGGCGCTCGCCGCCCAACACCAGGGGTCGCTCCGGACAGCTACCGTCGCCATCGACCAGGACGCTGGCCCGCAGCGCCCGCTGCCAGGCATCGAGGGTCTGGCCATGCAGCAACTGCGACGGCAAGAGCGAAGCGCGCGCATCGTCGCCCTCGGGCGGCAGCGACAGGGCGGCGTCGGGATTGCGCAGGGTGGCGGCGAGATCCAGGCAGACATGGCCATGGCCGAGCTGATGGCTGGCCAGGGCCGCGGCCAGCAGCACCGCCGAGTCGCCCTGGGGTTCGAGTTCGCCAAGAAAGCTGGTGAAGGCCCGGTCCACCTGGCGCAACCAGCCGCGCTGCACCCAGAGCTCCAGCAGGCGAAAGAGGTCGTCACGCTGTTCGAGCGGGGCGAGGGGACGCTCCTGGGCCAGGGATGCCAGGCGCAGCAGCCGTTCGGTGGCGGGGCTGAAATCAGACATGGGCATTCTCCGCACCACTGAACAGCAGGTCCAGGGTCTCGATCAGGGCCTGGGCGGGTCGCTCGACAAACACGCCGTGGCCGGCCGGATCGCAGCCGCGCAGGAAGAGGTAGACGGCGCCGCCGAAATGGCGTTCGTAGCTGTAGTCCGGCAACCGCGCCTTGAGCAGCCGGTGCACGGCCAGGCTGTAGAGCACGTACTGCAGGTCATAACGCTTGGCCAGGACAGCGGCTTCCATGGCCGCGCGGGTATAGGCCCCGGCCTCGGCGCCCAGCCAGTTGGACTTGTAGTCCACCACGAAATAGCGCCCCTCGTGCTCGAATACCAGGTCGATAAAGCCCTTGAACAGACCGTTGAGCTGTCCCGGCTCCAGCATCGGCCGCGCCTGGCCGCCGTGGGTGCCACGACTCACCAGATCATCCAGCCGCTCCAGATCGACGCCATGGGTGGCGAACCAGAATTCCATCTCCACCTGGTAGCGCGCCAGTTCGCCCAGGCGCTGGTTGCCCCCCGGCAACGGCAGCGGCAATTCCAGCAACTGGCGCAGCCAGCCCTGCAGGATGGGAATCCAATGATTCCAGCCACGCCGCTGACAACGCCGGGCGATCAGGTCGTCCAGCCGCTCGGGCGCGGCCTGGATGGCGGTGAAGCCTTCCTCGCCGACCCACTCCAGCAGGCTGTGCAGAAAGGTGCCCGGACCGGGTCCGCGGGGAAAGCGGTGCAGGTCTTCGCCGGCCGCGGGCTGGCGCGCCTCGTCCGGGGCAAGGCGGTCGTCGTCGAACAGCTTCTGGGCCGCCGGGGTATCCAGGTCCAGCTCCAGGTTGAACGGGGCCCCCTCCCGTGCCTCGCCCAGCCGCGTGCCGATACGCAGGGCACTGTAGGAGGCGATCCACCAGTCCTCGCGGGCCGCCCGCCGGGCTGTCAGCGCCTTGAGGGTCACCGGGGCTTCACGGGCCTCGGGCAGGCGAGCCGGATCGGCGGCGGGCAACGGCAGGATCAGGGTGTCGGATTGCGCACCGACCAGGGTGGTCAGGGCCGCGTCCAGGGCCGCCGAACTCGCCAGGGGCTCGCCACCGGTGGCCAGGTAGCCCAAGGCACTGCGGGCGAAGCCGGATTCCTTGCTGCGCCCGCGCTTGAGATCGGCCACCCCGACCCAGCAGGCATGGCGGGCCCGGGTCAGGGCGACATACAGCAGGCGCAGATCTTCGGCCAGACGCTCGTCGTCGGCGCGGGCCAGTTCCTCGGCGGAGGGCTTGAAGGTCCGGCGCACCTGCCCCTGGTCATCGTGATAGCGCAGCGGCAGCGTGGCGCCCTCCTCGGCGCGATAGGCGCAGGCGAAGGGCAGGAACACCAGTGGGTATTCCAGGCCCTTGGACTTGTGCACCGTCACCACCTTGACCAGCTCGGCGTCGCTTTCCAGGCGCAGGATCTGCTCGTCGGCGGCCCCCTGGGCGGCCAGCTGCTCGGCCAGGTGGCGAATCAGCGCCTGTTCGCCATCAAGCTCGCCAGCGGCGCGCTGCAGCAGTTCGGCAAGGTGCAGCAGGTTGGTCAGCACCCGCTCGCCATCGGCGCGGGCCATCAGCCGCTGCGGCAGCCGGAAGTCCTGCAGCAGGCGCCGCAGCATGGGCAGTACGCCCTGGGTGCGCCAGAGCTGGCGATAGCCACGGAGTTGCAGCACCCGCGACTCCCAGGCCTGCTCGTCGTGGTTGAGAGCATCGAGCTCAGCGAGCGGCAGGTCGAGGGTCAGGCTGCCCAAGGCCGCGCGCAGCCGACGATCCACATCGGGCTCGGCGCAGGCCTTGAGCCAGTCCAGCAGGCAGCGGGCCTCCTGGGCGGTGAATACCGAGTCCTTGTCCGACAGGTAGACGCTGCGCACCCCGCGCCGCACCAGCGCCTGGCGCACCGCCTGGGCTTCGCTGCCGGCGCGCACCAGGATGGCGATATCGGCGGGCCGCAGCGGCACCAGTTCGCCGTCTTCACGGCGAAAGCCGGCCCTGCCCTCGGCGGCCAGGCTCAGCAGCCGGACGATCTCGCTGGCGGTGCTTTCGGCCATAGTGGCGCGATAGGCGGTGCCGGCCAGGGGCTCGTCGCCCGCCAGTTGCCAGAAGGTCAGGGCCGCACCCGGCACGCCGTCGATTTCCAGGGCTTCGCGCCGCCCCTGGGCGCGGACCGGCTCGAAGGGCACCGGATTGTCCTCACCCTGGCGGAACAGGAAGGCGGCGCGCGGTGCCGTCATCTCGCCATGCTGAAATACCTGGTTGACCGCCGCGACCATGGCGGCGGTGGAGCGGAAGTTGGTGTCCAGCGAGTGCAGGTGACCGGCATTGGCGCGGCGGGCCTGCAGATAGGTATGGATATCGGCGCCACGGAAGGCATAGATGGCCTGCTTGGGATCGCCGATCAGGAACAGCCCGGTGCCCTCTCCTACGCCATAGACGCTGCTGAAGATGCGGTACTGCACCGGATCGGTGTCCTGGAATTCGTCGATCAGCGCCACCGGGAATTGCTCGCGAATCAGCGCCACCAGCCGCGCGCCGGCGCCATCGGCCTGCAGCGCCCGGTCCAGGCGGGTCAGGATGTCGTCGAAACCCAGCTCGGCGCGGCGCAGCTTCTCGCGCTCGAATTTCTGCTGCACCCAGGCCGCCGCGTGCTCCAGCAGCGGCACCTCAGGGCTGGGCAGCTCGGCGAGTTGCCCGGGCAGCCGCGCCATGGCCGCCAGGGCCGGATGATCCGGCGGACTGGCCTTGGTCCAGGCCTCGGCGAAGCCCTCCTCGGTCAGCCGGGTGAAGCCGGTGCCGATATCCAGGTCCTCGCTGGCGGGGTTGTCCGCCCAGGCGACCAGCTTGTCGCACCAGGGCCCGAAGAATCTCTTCTGCAACTTGCGGCCGTCGACCACCTTGGCATCGCAGCCGGCCTGGCAGAGTTCGCGCAACTCTTCCGCCCACTGGGCCCAGGGCGCCTTGAGGCGTGCCAATTGCTCTCGGCGTTCGGCCAGCGCGGTGGCCAGCAAAGCCGCAGGTTCGCCCCGGGGCGCGCCTAGGGCCTCGCTCAACAGGGGGCGCAAGCGCGCGGCCAGGGCACGGGGTTCGCCCCAGTGCTCGATCACCCAGTCCAGGGCCTCGCCGTCGAGGGGATAGCAGAAGCGTCGCCAGTAGTCGCGCACCACCTGGGCGAGCAACTCGCTCTGGTCCTGCTCCAGGTTCTGCACGAAGAGGCTGCCGCTGTCGAAGGCGTGCTCGCGCAGCATGCGCTGGCACCAGCTGTGGATGGTAGAGACGGCCGCTTCGTCCATCCACTGGGCGGCGATGTCCAGGCGCCGGGCGCAATCGGCCCAGGCCTCGGCGGCGAAGTCCTCGCGCAATTCGGCGAGCAGCGGATCGGGCGCGGCGATCTCGTCGCGGAAGAAGCGTGCCGCCTCGGCCAGGCGATGGCGAATGCGGTCGCGCAACTCCTGGGTGGCCGCCTCGGTAAAGGTCACCACCAGGATCTGCGGCGGCAACAGCTCGCGGCCGAAAGCCGTCTCGGGCGTGCCGTGGCCCAACACCAGACGCACATAGAGCGCGGAGATGGTGAAGGTCTTGCCGGTGCCGGCACTGGCTTCGATGAGCTGATTGCCCTGCAACGGAAAGCGCAGGGCGAGCGGACGCTGACTCATGCCTGTGCCTCCCCGCCAACCACCTGCCAGCCGGCGGTGTGCACCGGCGCATAGAGGGTCTGGCACCAGCCATCGAATTCCTCGTCGGCCAGCAAGGCGGCGAAGTCCGGATACTGCCGACGCAGTGCCGGGTGGGTCGCGGCCTCGCCCTGATAGGCCTGCTCGGCGGCGGCCAGGGCCTTGTCCGGGTCATTGGCCAGCCAGGCGAAGGCGGTGCGCGGCGCGACGGGCAGAGGACGACGCTGGCCCAGCGCCCAGGCATCGAGCAACTCGTTCAGCTGCCGCCGGGCCAGCTCGGCGTCCAGCGGCGCCAGCAGCAGCGTCAGATCGGTCGCCACCACCGCGGTGGTCAGCTGCAGGCCACCGGCCGCGGCGACCAGATGCTGCACCCAGGGTCGCAGCAGCCGATGCCACTTGCGCGTGCGGGTATTGCCCAGCCCATTGGCCTGGGCGGTCAGGGCCAGCAAGCCTTCGGAGCCACGACGCAGCCGTTCGAGGTTGGCCACCAACTGCAGCTCCTTATGGGCGAAATCCAGGGTCACGGCCTCTTCCAGGGGTTCGGGCCAGCGCAGCGCCAGGGCCTCGACCTGGGCGACCACGGCGGGCAGCGGCTCGCGCAAGGCCCGCCCGGCCCGTTCGCCAAAGCCCGCCAGCGGCAGCCGACCGCTGCCGCGCAGGCGCTCGGCGGCGGCCATCAGCGCCTGATCCGCCTCGGCCGGCGTGGCCAGCGCCGCCGCCAGCAGGTCTTCACCTAACTGGTAGCGGGTCAGGGCGTCCAGGCCGAAGGGCTCTTCGTCTTCCGCCGGCGCATCGGGCGCCGCGAAGTGCAGCTTGAGGCGATTGGCAAAGAACAGGTCCACTGGTCCGCGCAGAAAGCGCGCCAGGTCATCGAGGCCCAGGGGTTCTTCGGGTACCAGCGGCGGCAACAGGGCATCCTCGTCGCGGGTGGTGCGGTCATGCACGCCCAGCCATTCGGCGGCAAAGCTGAAATAGCCGCGCTCGCCGCGGAAGTAGCGGGCGCTGAAGGGCTGCAGCGGATGCTCCTGGGTCAGGGCGGCCAGCAGGCGCTCCGGTTCTTCTTCGTGCCCCGCCAGCCGCCAACCGGCCTGAAGATGGTCACGCAACTGGGCGACCAGCACCGACGGCGGGCGCTCGCTGTTGTCGCGGATGCTGCGCCCCACCCAGCTGACATAGAACTGATCGCGCGCCGAGAGCAGCGCCTCCAGCAGCAGATAGCGGTCGTCTTCACGCCGCGAGCGGTCACCGGGACGATAGTCCTGGGCCATGAGATCGAAATCCAGCGGCGACTGGATGCGCGGATAGGCGCCATCGTGCATACCCAGCAGGCAGACCACACGGAAGGGAATGGCGCGCATGGGCATCAGGGTGCAGAAATTGACCGCTCCGGCGAGAAAGCGCTGGGCCAGGCCCCCTGAATCCAGTCCGGCCAGCCAGGCCTCGCGGACCACGGTGAGCGGCAGCTCTTCATCCAGGGCGACGTCCTCGCACAACTCCAGCCAGCGCTCACGGAGATTTTCCAGCTGCTCCAGCAGGTATTCGTCGTGCTCGTCCTGGGCGCTGAAGAACAGCGCCAGCAGCGCCTGCAGACGGGCGCCCCACTCCGCCGGCCGGGCCGGTTGGGCCAGCGCCGCCTGGGCCGCGTCCAGGGCATCGAGCAGATCCACCAACGGCCCGACCAGGGCCGCGTCCAGGCCACCCACCTCGTCAAAGGGCTCGATATCGCCCAGGGCGGCGCCGCTGCCCACGGCGTAGCCCAACAGCATGCGCCTCAGCCCGAAGCGCCAGGTGTTCTGCGTCAGCCCCTCGGGCAGATCGAGACGACTGCGCTGCTCGGCATCCAGCCCCCAGCGCACGCCGGCGCCTTCCAGCCAGAGGTGCAGGGTCGGCAGATCACCTTCGCGCAGGCCGAAGCGGGCGCGCAGCGCCGGCACATCCAGCAGATCGAGGATCTCGCTCAGGGCGAAGCGGCTGTCAGGCAGTTGCAGCAGGTGCTCCAGGGCGATCAACAGCGGCTGGAAACCGCGCTGGTGCTGGTCGGCCAGGCTGAAGGGAATGAAACGCGGATCCTGGCGTTCGAGCTGGCCGAACACCGCGCGGATGTGCGGCGCATAGGCATCGATGTCCGGCACCATGACGATGACGTCGCGCGGCCTGAGGCTGCCATCGCTGCTGAAGCGCGCCAGCAACTGGTCATGCAGGATCTCCACTTCGCGCTGCGGACTGTGGGCCACATGGAAGCGCATGGATCTGTCGCGCGCCGGATCCACTGCCGGCCAGCGTTCGCGGGTCTCGCTCAGCGGACGCAATTCGAGGATATCGTCCTGCAACTGGCCGAGCAGGTGCTGGGGTTCGGTGTCGGCGAAGAGGTCGATGCGCCCACCGTTGAGGTCCTCGAACAGGCGCCGATAGCCATCGGGTTCGTCGAATTCGTCCAGCAGATGGATATAGTCGCGCCCCTGCTTGCCCCAGCTCGCCAGCAGCGGCTGGCCGTGCTGGTGCAGCGCCTCGGCATCCAGCGTCTGCGGCATGCCCGGCTTGCGCTGCTGACGCCGGTAGTTCTGCCGCAACAGGTCCTGGTCGGCGACGATGTCGGACCAGTGATGGCGACAGGGATTGTGCACGCAGAGCAGCACCTGGCTGAAGCGCGCCAGCGCGGCCAGGGCTTCGAGGGTCTGCGCCGGAATCGCCGACAAGCCAAAGATCACCACCCGCCGCGGCAGACCGGCGGGCGGCTCGGTCGCCGCCTGCATGACCTCCAGAAAGCGCCGGTGCACCCCGGCGCGACTGCGGGCCAGGCCACCGTCGCCCACGTCGGCCAGCAGCGCCCGCCACAGCTGCGCCTGCCAGCGACAACTCTCCGGCAGGGGGCGCCGGCCGTCACGCAGGCTGGCCACCAGATCGCGGCCCGCCGCCCAGTCGTTGAGCCAGTCGGCGCGATAGACCTGGTAGCCGTCATAGAGATCGGCCAGGCGCTCGGCCAGCTGGTATCTCTTGCGCAGATCACCGTCATCGTCGAGAAAGCGCCGCAGCGCGGCGAAGTCCGGCTGCAGGAGCAGCGTCGGCAACAGCCGCATCAGGCGCCAGGTCAGGGGCGCGCGGTCCAGCGGCGAGGAAGGCGGTACCTGTTCACGGCCCAGTACCTGGCGATAGGTCCGCCAGAGAAAGGCCGCTGGCAACTGCACCTCGAGGGCTGCGGCCACTCCGCAGCCGCCTTCGTCGTCCCCGCGCGGATCCTCGGCCAGCGCCAGCTTGAGCCACTGGGCGATGCCATTGCTCTGCACCAGCACCTGTTCGTTTTCCAGTGGCGCCAGGGGATACCGCCGCATCCAGCCGACCGCCAGGCCGCGCAGCTCTTCGAGCCGATTGCCGTGTACTACCATGAATCCGGGAGTGAGCGCCTCGGACATGCTACGCCTCGCTGTTCGCTGTCTGCGGCCAGGGTAGGGATCACCCGCGCCGGATACCAGTCCGCAATGTGCTGACCGACGCATGACGCAGCGCACAGCCGCCCTCGTCTCCCCGCCTGCGATGGGGTTCCAGCCGGTAGACTCACGGTCTATCGGCCGTCGGCCATCGACAGGATGTTTTCATGCGTTTCCTCGTTGCCCTCCCCCTGCTTCTGGGCGCTGCCCTCGCCCATGCCGATAACGGCGAGCCCGTCGACTGCGCCAGCCTGCAGGCCCAATTGCCGCTACCGGTGCTCCAGCAGACCTCGGGCCTGCCGCTGGCCTATGCCCGGCAGATCGCCGGCGGCTGCGCCTTCACCGATCGCGACACCGGCCAGCCGGCCAACTACCTGCTGGGCCTGTCGGCGGGCTACGAGAATGGCGGTCGGGCGCTGCCCAAGCTGCGGCGGCAGGTGCAATCGCTCAGCGAGCAACTGGAGTGCAAGGCCATCGATGGCCTCGGCGAAGGCGCCAGCGCCTGCAGCAAGCCGCTGCTGGGCATCCAGGTCTTCTTTATCAAGCGCGACCGCATCCATACGATCACGGCGTCCAGTCCGCTGGAATACGAGAAACCAGAGTTGGCCGCCAAGCTGCGCCAGGCGGCCCAGGCGACTGCCCAGGCCTGGGCGCAACGGCTATAGGAAAGGCGCGTCCTAGTGGCCGCGGCGATTGAGGTCTTCCGAATAGAGATCGTCTTCCAGCTCATTGTCCGGGATGGCGTGTTCTTCCGCCGCCCAGGCACCCAGGTCGATCAATTTGCAACGGTCGGAACAGAAGGGCCGGTTGGCGCTCTTCTCGCTCCATTCCACGGGTGCGCCACAGGTGGGGCAATCCACGGTAAGAGTGCTCATGCTTGGCCTCCGTCAAGGGTCAGATAAAAGGAATGCAGGCGCTCCACCTCAGTGTGGAGCTGGGCGAGATCGCCGTCGTTGCAGATGACATCATCGGCCTTGGCCAGGCGCTCGGCACGCGGCAGCTGTGCCGCCAGAATGGCCCGCACCTGAGTCTCGTCCACCCCGTCGCGACGCATGGCCCGCTCAAGCTGCAGCGCTTCCGGCGCGTCTATCACCAGCCCCCGCCGGACCAGCGCCCGCTGCCCGGATTCGAACAGCAGCGGCGACACCAGGATGGCATAGGGCGACGCTGCGCGGGCCAAGGCCGCCAGGATTTCTTGGCGAATGAGAGGATGCAGCAGGGCTTCCAGCCAGCGCCGCTCGGCCGGATCGGCAAAGATCGCGGCCCGCAGCGCTGCCCGATCCAGGCTGCCATCCGGCCGCAAGACAGCCGACGAAAAATGCCCGGCGATCTCGGCCAGCGCCGGCCGTCCCGGCTCCACCACCCAGCGGGCGGCCTGATCGGCGTCGACACAGGTGATGCCCAGCTGGGCGAAATGCTCTGCAGCGGCGCTCTTGCCACTGCCGATGCCCCCGGTCAGGCCGAGGGTCCAGGCAGAAGTCATCGGAATCCGGCGAAGTTCAGGTACAGGCCGGTTATTTGATCACCCCAGAGCAAGGCAATCCACCCCGCCACGGCCAGATAAGGACCAAAGGGCAAGGGCGTGCTGCTTTCCGCCCGCCGCAGCCGCAGGGTGATGACGCCCAGAATGGCACCCACCAGCGATGACAGCAGGATGGTCAGGGGCAGGATCTGCCAGCCCCCCCAGGCACCGAGCAGCGCCAGCAGTTTGAAGTCGCCATAGCCCATGCCTTCCTTGCAGGTCACCAGGCGGAACAGCTGGAACACCAGCCACAGACTCAGATAACCCGTCACCGCGCCCCAGACGGCATCACCGAGATTGGTGAACAGCCCGAACTGATTGGCGATCAACCCCAGCCACAACAGCGGCAGAACGATCACGTCCGGCAGCAGCTGATGATCGGCATCGATCAGACTGGCCGCCAGCAGCCCCCAGGTAAGCAGCAGAAAGGCCCCGCCCTGCCAGGTCACACCCAGGTGCCAGATGACCCAGGCGGACAACAGTCCACAGGCCAGCTCCACCAGTGGATAACGCAGGCTGATGGAGGCCTGACAACCCTTGCAGCGACCGCGCAGGAGCAGATAACTCAGCACCGGCACGTTTTCCCAGGGCCTTACGGCGCGCTGGCAGTGGGGGCAGCGGGAAGCAGGTCGCGCCAGGTTGAAGGGGGCGCCTGCCGGCTCGGCCGGCAGCTCCAGCACCTCACGCGCTTCAGCCTGCCAATCCCGCCTCAGCGTTACCGGCAGGCGATAGACCACCACATTGAGAAAGCTGCCCACCAGCAGGCCCAGGACCAGCGCGCACAGCGCCGCGGCCAGCGGCGCGCCGGCCAGAAATTCCAACAGCGCCATCAGACCACCGAGCCGAGTTGGAAGATGGGCAGGTACATGGCAATGATCAGACCACCCACCAGGACCCCGAGGACCGCCATGATCATCGGCTCCATCAGGGTGGTGAGGTTGTCGACCATATTGTCGACCTCGTCTTCATAGAAGGTCGCGACCTTGGACAACATCTCGTCCAGCGAACCGGACTCCTCGCCAATGGCCGTCATCTGGATGGCCATGGAAGAGAAAACCCCGGTAGTACGCATGGAAAAGTTGAGCTGCATACCGGTGGAGACATCACCCTTGATCTTCTCCACGGCGTTGCGGAACACCACGTTGCCGGTCGCACCCGCCACCGAGTCCAGGGCATCCACCAGCGGGACACCCGCCGCGAAGGTAGTAGCCAAGGTCCGGGCATAACGGGCAATGGCGGACTTATAGAGAATTGAGCCAATGAGCGGGATCTTCAGCAGCCCCCGATCCGTAGCGTCACGAAATTTTTCCGACTTCTTGTAGAAGTGGCGAAGGACGAAAGCCAGCACGAAGATCCCGCCCAGTACCAGCAACCACCACTCCTGCAAGACCTCGGAAATGGCGATGACCATAAGGGTAAAGGCCGGCAATTGAGCACCGAAACCTTCGAACACCGACTGGAACTGAGGTACTACCTTGATCAGCAAAATGGCCGATACGATGACTGCGACCACGACCACCGCCGCCGGATAGGTCATAGCCTTCTTGATCTTCTTCTTCAGCGCCTCGGTCTTTTCCTTGTAGGTAGCTACCCGATCCAGCAGGGTTTCCAAGGCACCCGATTGCTCGCCGGCATCCACCAGGTTGCAATAGAGGTCGTCGAAATACTGCGGCTGTTTGCGCAGGGAATTGGCCAGGCTATTACCCGCCGCGACGTCCTGCTTGATGTCGTCGACCATCTTGCGCATATTGGGATTGTCAAAGCCCTCACCAATGATGTCGAAGGCTTGGAGCAAGGGCACACCTGCGCTCATCATGGTCGCCAGCTGTCGGGTAAACAGGGCGATATCCATGGGCTTGATCTTCTTGCCCTTGCCGAACAGCGACATCGACTTCTTGCGCACCCGGGTCGGATTGATGCCCTGCTTGCGCAACTGCGCCTTGATCAACGCAGGATTCAGGCCCGTCATCTCGCCCTTCACCTTAGTTCCTTTGCGATCGGTCCCCTCCCAGGTGAAGCTGCCCATCTTGATAGCTTTATCGGCCATGGCCTCGACTCACAAAGGCTCGGTCCGCCGTGGCGGACGCGTCAAAAGAATGCTCTATGCAGAGCCGGTTGCGGCTTTAAAGGCAAGCATCGCGCCATATGCCGAGTTTTAGACGCCCTACGACGCTGAAGCTTTATGCGCGACTACCAACCGACGCTCCGTTCCAGTCCCCTCTCCCTCCGGGAGAGGGCTAGGGTGAGGGAAAACCACTAGTCCTTGGTCACCCGATTGACCTCTTCCAAACTGGTAATCCCCTGCATCGCCTTCACCAGCCCTGACCGCCGCAGATCATTGAAGCCCTCTTTGTGCATGCGCGCCGCGATCTCGATGGAGTTGCCCTCCTCCATGATCATCTGCTGCAGCGCTGGCGTGATCTTCACGACCTCATAGATCCCCACCCGCCCGCGATAGCCCGCATTGCAGTCTTCGCAGCCGATAGGCTGATAAAGGGTGAAACTGCCGATCTCTTCGTCGCGAAAGCCTTCGGCCAGCAGCGCCTCACGGGGCACCTCATGGACTCGCTTACACTTGTTGCACAGCTTGCGCGCCAGGCGCTGGGCGATGATGAGATTGACCGAGGTCGCCAGGTTGAAGGCGGGCACCCCCATGTTCCGCAGACGGGTCAGGGTTTCCGCCGCGCTGTTGGTGTGCAGGGTCGACATCACCATGTGGCCGGTCTGGGCCGCCTTGATGGCGATCTCCGCCGTTTCCAGGTCACGAATCTCACCGACCATGATCACGTCAGGATCCTGACGCAGGAAAGCGCGCAGCGCCTGGGAGAAGTCGAGTCCCTGACGCGGGTTGACGTTGACCTGGTTGATGCCTTCCAGGTTGATCTCCACCGGGTCTTCCGCCGTGGAAATATTGATGTCTTCGGTATTGAGGATGTTAAGGCCAGTATAGAGGGATACGGTCTTCCCCGAACCGGTTGGTCCGGTCACCAGGATCATCCCCTGCGGTTGCTTGAGTGCCTGCAGGTAGAGCTCCTTCTGCACATCCTCATAGCCCAGGGCATCGATCCCCATCTGGGCGCTGGAGGAATCCAGAATCCGCATCACGATCTTCTCGCCCCAGAGGGTGGGCAGGGTGTTCACCCGGAAGTCGATGGACTTGGTCTTGGAGACCTTGAGCTTGACCCGGCCATCCTGGGGTTTGCGCCGCTCGGAGATATCCATATTGGACATTACCTTGAGCCGCGCCGAGATCCGCGACACCAGCTGCACCGGCGGCCGCGCCGCCTCGTGCAAGACGCCATCGGTACGAAAGCGCACCCGGTACATCTTTTCATAGGGTTCGAAGTGCAGGTCGGAGGACCCCTTCTTGATGGCATCGAGCAGCATCTTGTTGACGAACTTCACCACGGGCGCATCGTCGGCGTCGGTACCCGCAACGGCTTCCTGAGGCCGTTCTCCTCCCTCAGCTTCCAGATCGAGATCGAGATCGGACAACTCCAGCCCACCGGTTCCCGTATCGAGGTATCGCTCGATGGCCTGATGTAGCTTGTCATCTTCGACCAGCACGACCTCCACCGCCAGCTTGCTGCCAAAGGAAACATCATTGATGGCCTGCTGGTTGGTAGGATCGGAAAGCGCGATGAAAAGCTTGTTGCCTCTTTTGCTCAAAGGCAGGAAATGATGCTGCTGCATCAGCTTCTCGTTGACGATGTCCTTGGGCAGCTGCTCCTTGTCGATAGCCGCCAAATCGAGAAAGGGCACCCCGAACTCCTGGGCAGCAAGCTCCGCCAAGGGCCGGCTCTGCACCAATCGCTGCTGCACGAGATAGGTGACCAGCGGCACCTTGGCCTGCTTGGCCTTGACCACCGCCTGCTGGGCAGCCGCCTCCGCCAGCAACTGCGCATCCACCAGTTGCCGCGCCAGTCCCGACAGCATCACCGTCTCGTTCATCGTTGATTACCCAAGCCTGCGTTAGCTGGCCTTATAGCACCCCCCTGCCCCGCCCGCAAAATGGCGCCAGACCACTGACATTTTTTGTCATGACCTGCCCCTTTGTTGACGCCATCGACAGAGAAAGCGTGCTGGAGTAGGCATTTTTTTTGGCACGGCCTATGCTTTGGTACTGACAGGCATGTTGGCCTGAACCAACCCGGAGATTTTGAATGAACGCTCAGAAAGGCTTTACTTTGATCGAGCTGATGATCGTGGTAGCGATCATTGGTATTTTGGCGGCGGTGGCAATTCCTGCCTACCAAGACTACACAGTTCGCGCTAGGGCTTGTCTGAAAAGTCGTGTTTGCTAGCCTGTTCCTGTGATGGCAATGG
>NZ_WHOV01000238.1:0-1007 GCF_009765395.1 Pseudomonas sp. BAV 4579
CCCGGGCGAATAAACGCCGCGACTCCCCTGCATCAGGGTGCGGTAGCGCTGGAATTCCTGACTGCTCAGGCCCCATTCCTGGGCGATGGCACTGTCGTTACGCTGGACCGCGCTTTGGCGCTCAGCGCTACCCGTTTCACCCGAGAAGACTTGGGGGGCGACAAGGTCTTCGGTGAGTGCTGGTGCGGACGGCGAGAGCAGGATGAGGGCGATCGCAAAGCTCGCCGGAAGGAGAAGGGACTGGGGGCGCATGAGGTGCCTCTACTACTTGACAGAAAGGGTGCGGGTCGCGCCGTCGACGCTGAACTGCGCCTGACGGTCATCGAGGTTGGCCAGCCGCCAGCGGGTACCGCCGACGTTGTCGCCCGGGCGCACCAGGTAGAGCTCGCTGAGCTGAGTGCTGCCGGGCGGCGCGACGGAGAGGAAGCGCTCACCGCCGCGGTACTCGATGCCGACCACGGTGAAGGGAGGAGGCGTCTCGATCGGCTTGGCCGGCTCGGACTTGCGCGCAATCGCCGGGGCGCTGCGCTGCTTGGGGACGATCAGTGGCGGCGGCGCCTTGGCCGGCTCCACTGCTTTTTTGCGCAGGTCCCCCAGATCGTTTTGCAGGCCTTCGAGCTTGGCCTCGAGGACGACCAGGTCGCCGGACTGGGCCATCCCTTGGAGCGCGGTCTGGTTGGCGCGCTGGATCTCCACCAGCATGGCCTGGGCGGTATCGATTCGCTGCGACAGCGCCTGCTGGCTCGCCCGGAAGTCCGCATCCTGGACCGGCTTGCTGCCGGCGAAGCCATCCACCTGGTCCTGCATCTTGTCCAGACGCTGGGTGATGGCGTGGACCGTGTTCTGGTCCGCTGTGGCGTTCAGGTCGCGATTGACATGGGACAGCTCAACGTAGAGATAGAGGCACGCACCAGACAAGGCTGCAAAGCCAGTGGCGACGAGCATTTGAGAGGGGGAAGGGCGCTTCATAGGGGACCTCGCACAGGATGCCGTGCACGGTCGCAGAA
>NZ_WHOV01000239.1:0-556 GCF_009765395.1 Pseudomonas sp. BAV 4579
AACATTCTGAGGATGTATGCCGCTGACGTTGTCAGCAACATGCCCCAGGCAGTCCCGGATCTCACGACTGCAGTGCGCTCCAAGCGCATTGATCCAAACCCAAGTTCGCTAAGCATTCGGTAGCGCGAACGATTGACCGGCACCCCCGGTTGATGAATGCACCTTCCACCCACCCTCGACGGGACTCCCCGTCAGGGCCGGTCTCCGTCACATCCTGGAGACCTTCCATGAAAAGCGGTTTTGCGTTGTACCAGGCATTGCGCTCCATCGATGTCCCTGATGACAAAGCAACTGCTGTTGTCGATGCTATGGAGTCCGATATGCAAACTCACCTTGCTACCAAGGCTGATCTCGCACAGCTCGAACTCAAGCTCACCATCCGCATGGGCGTCATGATCTCTACTGCTGTTGGCATCATGCTGGCCGCGATGAAATTCATGCACTGACCTGGCACCACCTTTCTGGCTACACCCACCCACGCGGGGAATACTCTTCCCCTCCCGGGCAAGGTGTTCTCCGTTTTCACCTATTGAAACTGGAGAGTCACCATGAGCAA
>NZ_WHOV01000240.1:0-2256 GCF_009765395.1 Pseudomonas sp. BAV 4579
GGCGCAGGGGAGGGAGTCGGCTGCGCGACCTCCTGATCCTTGCCCAGAAATTTTTTGAGTGCCTTGAGCACGGAGGGTCTCGATCATCGAAAGCGGAATGAGACCGCAGTGTAAAGCAACCTACGTGCCCGGCAACAACTACCTGCCGAACGCAGGCGCAATCCGGTCAGCCACTGATCCGATTGCGCCCGGCATCCTTGGCCTGGTAGAGCGACTTGTCCGCACGCCCGACCAGTTCATCCAGGGAGTCGGCCTTGCGCATCTGCGCCAGGCCGATGGAGACGGTAACCCCCGGCAGCCTGCCGCAGGGCGAATAGAAGTCCTTGATCTCCGCCAGGCTCTGGCGCAGGCGCTCGGCGATGGCGATCGCTTCGTCGCGATCGATTTCCGGCAGCAGGATGACGAACTCTTCACCACCGTAGCGCGCCATGCTGTCCTTGGGCCGCAGCTGGTCGCGCAGGGTGTTGGCGACCAGGCACAGGGCATAGTCGCCCGCCAGGTGGCCATGGGTATCGTTGTAGCGCTTGAAGTGATCGACATCCAGCATCAGCAGGCTCAGCGGCTGCCGGTTGAAGGCGCAACGGGTGCTTTCGCGCTCGAACAGCTGCTCGAGGCGCCGACGGTTGAAGAGACCGGTCAGGGTATCGACGTTGGCATTGCGTTCGGTGTCGACGATGAGCTGATTGCCGCGGCGCATCCGTTCGCAGAGGATGCCGAGCAGGTTGTGCATGGCCTTGGAGGAGCGTTCGATCAGCTCCAGCACCAGATCGCGATGCAGGCAAAGCACCAGGGTATCGGCTTCGGCGATGACGTGGGCGCTGGGCCGCTCGCTGTCCATGAAGCTGATTTCGCCCGAGCACTCACCCGGACCCAGCAGATAGATGGGCGGATTTTCCGGCGAACCCAGGTGGACCCGCAGGCGCCCTTCCAGCACGAGGAACATGTACTGGTTGATCACGGCGGGCGAGAGCAGGCACTCACCGGCGACCAGGCTGCGGGTGGCCGAGCGGGCGATCAGGGCTTCAAGCAGATGGGTCTCCACGCCCTTGAACAGGCGCAGGTCCTTCAGGGAAGCGACCGGGACTTCGGCCAGCCAGGCCGACAAGGGGGCGGCCATCAAAGGAACACCCCGGGGGCTGAAAGGAAAACTCGGGCCATAGCTGCTCCATGCACATCACGACCTTCAGGCACCCCTACTGGACCGGATGGGTACCCCAAAGTTCGTTCGCTTTGCCCTTTCCAGGCCTCCATTCGCCCCCAGATTCCGCAAATTGTCGACCGGTTTCCAAAAACGAAGCGGTCCGCTGATTCGCGCTTTATTTTCCGCCGAGGCGTGCCAGCAGCCAGTCCTGGATATCCTGGATTTCCGCCGGAATCACCTCGTGGCGCATGGGGTAACTGTGCCAGAGCGCTTCCACGCCCGCGGCCACCAGCGCCTCGTAGGCCGCACGCCCGAGGGCCAGGGGCACCACATCGTCCTGGTCGCCATGCAGGCACAGGGCCGGGGTCGCCCCACCGCGATTGACCTGGGCGTCTTCGAAGCTGGGCGCGTAGGTCGACAGCGCCATGACCCCACCCAGGGTGGGGCAGGAGGTGTTGTAGGCGGTATGCAACACCACGGCACCACCCTGGGAGAAACCGGCCAGCACGATGCGTTCGGCGGGAATGCCCTGGGCCTGCTGGGTCTCGATCAGGGCCCGTACCGTGGCGGCCGATGCTTCCAGCTGGGCGCGGTCGATGGCCCGGGCCGGATTCATGGCCAGGATGTCGTACCAGGACGGCATGGCCCAGCCACCATTGATGGTGACCGCCTGGGTCGGTGCCTGGGGCAGGACGAAACGGGTCGAGGTCAGGCTGCGCTGCAACAATTCGGCAACGGGTTCGAAGTCATGCTGGGTTGCCCCCAGGCCATGCAACCAAATGACGCAGCTATCGGCGGTTCCGCTGGGCGATTCCAGCACAAGAGGCGAATTTTCCAAGGCTTTGCTCCAGTTTGGTGCCACTAAAAATGGGTGTGGTAACAGATGGTGCACAAAATGCGTGTCGCATTTTCGTAATTTGGTTGTCCGGCTTTTTGCTCGAAGTCTCGCAATTGCCGGGTTTGAGCCAAGTGAGCTTCTGTCGCATTCACTGGTCCGCAAATTGCCTCATCTAGGCTGCGGCCAGGTAGTGCACTAACAGGTAACACTGACTCACTGCTTCGTCATGCCTTCCAGTGCGTCTCCTTCCTCCCTTGATGAAGGACGCCCAGGGATC
>NZ_WHOV01000241.1:0-3644 GCF_009765395.1 Pseudomonas sp. BAV 4579
ACTCGCGACCCCGACCTTGGCAAGGTCGTGCTCTACCAACTGAGCTATTCCCGCTTGGTGACGGGCGCCATTCTATCTGAGCCACCCTTCATGTCAAGCCATTGATTCAAAAACTTATTTCTTTTTCTCAGCGCTCATCAGATGCGGCCAGGCCGCCATCAGATAGGTGCACATGGACCACAGCGTCAGTGCCGCCGCTACGATAAGCAAGGCGTAGCCACTGATGACCCAGAAAGTCATCTGCGGCGGATTGGCCAGCAGGATGACCAGGGCCAGCATCTGCGCCGCTGTTTTCCACTTGCCCAGTTTGGAAACCGCGACCTGGGCGCGGGCACCCAGCTCGGCCATCCACTCCCGCAGCGCCGATACGACGATCTCGCGCCCGACGATGATGACGGCGGGCAGCGTCAGCCAGGCGTTGGCGTGCTCCTGCACGAGCAACACCAGAGCCACGGCGACGATGAGCTTGTCCGCTACCGGATCCAGAAAGGCACCAAAGGGCGTGCTCTGCCCCAGCCGCCGCGCCAGATAACCATCCAGCCAGTCGGTCGCACAGGCGATCGCGAAGACGGTGCTGGCGGTCCAGTAGCTCCAGTGGACCGGCAGGTAGAACAGGATGACGAACAGGGGAATGAGGAAGACGCGCAGTACGGTAAGCAGATTTGGAATATTCATTGGCGCGGCTATTGGTGAACGTGAGGCGATTCTACTCGCTGTGCAAGGCGGCATAAATCTGCTCGGCCAGCTTTTTGCTAATGCTGGGCGCTTTGGCAATTTCCTCGATGCTGGCGCGCTGCAATTCGCGCAGCCCACCAAAGTGCTTTAGGAGCTCCTGCCGACGCTTGGGCCCGATACCGGCGACCTCTTCCAGGGAGGAGGTTCTGCGCGCCTTGCCACGACGCGCGCGATGCCCGGTAATCGCGAAACGGTGCGCCTCATCGCGGATCTGTTGAATGAGGTGCAGCGCGGGCGAATGAGCCGGCAGGGTAAATTCGTTGGAAGGATCGTCCAGATAGAGGACCTCGAGGCCAGGCTTGCGGGTGACACCTTTGGCCACCCCCAGCAAAACCAGATCCGGCACGGCGAGCTCTCTGAGCACCTCACGGGCCATGGCCAACTGACCCTTGCCGCCATCCACCAGCAGGATGTCTGGCAACTTGCCCTCGCCCGCTTTCAGCCGACTGAAGCGGCGCGTCAGCGCCTGATGCATCGCCGCATAGTCATCGCCGGCCGTTACGCCTTCGATGTTGTAACGACGATAGTCCGATTTGAGCGGCCCTTCCGGTCCGAAGACCACACAGGACGCCACGGTCGCCTCGCCACTGGAGTGACTGATATCGAAACATTCCAGCCGTTGCGGTGGTTCGGGCAGATCCAGCGCCTGGACCAAGGCGTCGAAACGCACACCCATGTGCTGCCGATTGGCCAGACGCGTATTCAACGCCTGCTCCGCATTGGTTACCGCCAACTGCTGCCAGCGTGCCCGGGTCCCGCGGACGCGATGCGCGATGACCAGCTGCCGCTTATGGACTTCGGCAAAGGCATCGATCAGGGTAGCGAAGTCCTCATGGACGGAATTGACGATGATCTCATCCGGCAGATCCCGTTCCAGGTAAGCGAGATAGTACTGCTCCAGGAAGGCGACCAGCACCTCACTGGAATCCTCCTCGATCCCCACCTCTGGAAAGAAATTCTTACTGCCCAGCACCCGACCGCCGCGGACACTGACCAGGTGCACACAGGCACCGCCGGGGTTGACGAGGGCAGCGATGACATCGACGTCGCCGGTGCCACCTTCGATACTCTGCTGGTCCTGGACACGCCTGACCAGGGCGACCTGATCACGCAACTCGGCAGCACGCTCGAATTGCAGATTGACCGAGGCACTCTCCATCTTGACTTGCAGCTCTTCGGCCAGGGCATTGCTGCGCCCCTCGAGAAACATGGCGGAATGGCGAACGTCCTCGCCATATTCTTGCTCACTCACCAGCGCCACGCAGGGTCCCTTGCATCTCTTGATCTGGTATTGCAGACAGGGCCGCGTGCGATTACGGAAATAGTTGTCATCACACTGGCGCACCTGGAAGGCTTTCTGCAGCAGATTGAGACTTTCGCGGATGGCACCGGCACTGGGATAGGGCCCGAAATAACGTCCCTTCCCTCTTTTCTCTCCACGATGAATGGTCAGCCGAGGATACTTATCTTCCGTGGAGAGATAGACGTAGGGATAGGACTTATCATCCCGCAACAGGATGTTGTAGGGCGGACGCCACTGCTTGATGAGGTTCTGTTCCAGCAGGAGCGCTTCGGTCTCGTTGCCGGTGATGGTGGTCTCGATCTGGGCGATCTTGGACACCATGGAAGCCGTCTTGGGCGCCAAGCCAGTCTTTCTGAAGTAACTCGAAAGGCGGTTCTTGAGGTTCTTGGCTTTACCTACATAGAGGAGCTTACCGCCCTCGTCGAACATCCGGTAGACACCCGGACGTCCACTGCAACCGGATAAAAAGGCCGCAGCATCGAAAGATCGACTCATATCAACTCGTTGCATCTACCATGCCGTGGCGAACAGCCAACATGGCCAATTCGACATCGCTGGTAATCGATAATTTCTCGAAGATCCGATAGCGATAGGTGTTGACGGTCTTGGGGGACAAACAAAGCTTGTCGGAAATGACCTGAACTTTCTGGCAGCCGGCAATCATCAGCGCGATCTGAATCTCACGCTCGGACAGCTGATCGAAGGGCGATGCCTCGGCCTTGGATTGGAAGGGCTTCAGGGCAAGCTGCTGGGCGATCTGCGCACTAATGTAACGCCGACCGGCAAAGGCCTGCTTGATGGCGGTGATCATCTCTTCGATGTCAGCACCCTTGGTCAGATACCCCGCAGCGCCGGCCTGGAGAAGGCGAGTCGGAAAGGGATCTTCCTCACAGGCTGTAACCACGACAACCTTCAGATCGGGACGGCTGCGCAAGAGCTTGCGCGTAGCTTCCAGCCCACCGATACCGGGCATCCGGACATCCATCAAGACGACATCCGGCTCGAGTTCACGGGCCAGCATCAGTGCATTCTCACCACTGTCTGCCTGGCCGACGACCTGAATTCCTGTTACATCCGCCAGCATTCGCACGATGCCGGTACGAACAAGATCATGGTCGTCGACAACTAGCACCTTGATCAAAATCGACTCCCCTTCGCTTGCGCTTTCATCGCTTGCGTCACCTAAAAACCGGTCCGCGGATCCTAACGCTCAAGGGATAGGATCCTAGGCCACGCTAGAAATTTGGTTGATCATGCAAAGAAAAAAGGGGTACGACGCTTCGCACCCCTTGCCTACCGGCCTTAGGCCATTGGGCATTGTATACCGAAAAGGTTAAGGAAAAGGTATCAGATCAGAATCATTCCCGGTCAGGGTACCGGCGGCTATGAGGGCGCTCTGTCAGGCTGTTGCAGTCGATATCGGCTAGCGTGGTGTTGCCGACTCGCTATTGCGGCAGCGGGCGCCCGACGGCTGCATAAGTAATCGGAGCTTGCCCTGGCGGCCATTTTTTCCAAACCTATCATGCGTGCGGCGACCTCAGGGCGTTGGGCCTCGCTGCGCTCAGCGCCAACCGACGACGGTCCTGTGCCGCGCTTCCAACACCAC
>NZ_WHOV01000242.1:0-730 GCF_009765395.1 Pseudomonas sp. BAV 4579
CAATACGCTCAACACCTTCATGGCCAGCGCCGACATGGCCCTGGACGGTCGCCACTTTGCCCGCTACGACGGCCGCGGCCTGACGCCGCTGCAGGAGCGGCGCATCACCCAGGTAGTGGGGCTTGCCATCAGCGTCTGGAAGCGCATGATCGACCTGCAGGACGCCGGCGTGCAGATCACCCACGACGGCTATCTCAAGCTCTACCAGATGAGCCGTCCGGACCTGTCCAACCGCTTCGGCGCCCTCCTGCTCGATGAGGGCCAGGACGTGAATCCAGTGATCGCCGACATGGTACAGCGGCAGCGCACCATCCAGGTCATGGTCGGCGATCGCCACCAGCAGCTCTACCGCTTTCGTGGTGCCCAGGATGCCCTCAGCGCGACCTGGATGGCGGACGCCGAGAAGCACTACCTGACCCAGTCTTTCCGCTTCGGCCCAGCGGTGGCCCACGTAGCCAACGTCATCCTGTCGTTCAAGGGCGAGACGGTGAAGCTGCAGGGGCTCGGCCAGCGCACCCTGGTGAAGCGCTCGCTGCCGGAGGACCTCGCCCATCGGACCTGGCTGCATCGCACGGTCAGCGGCGTGATCGAGAATGCCCTGCGCCTAGAAAAACAGGGTGGCCACCGCATGTTCTGGATCGGCGGGATCGACAGCTACTCGCTGCGAGAGCTTGAGGACCTGTTCCAGTTCAGCCGAGGTCGCAAGGACCTGGTGCAGCAGAAGAAGCTC
>NZ_WHOV01000243.1:0-862 GCF_009765395.1 Pseudomonas sp. BAV 4579
ATTGGGTCGGGTCTGCATCAGCTTGGGATTCTGCGCAGCCATGCCGAGCAACTGATTGCGTGCGGCCATGAGCGCCTCGTGGCCAATACCGCCGTTGTCCTGCAGATAGAAGTCGAAACCAGTGGCGTTGCCCAGCTCCAGTACCGCGGGCGGTACCACCACGAAAACGATGGCATCCCGGATCTGCGAGAGATAGCCCATGGCGCGTCCGGCAACCGCACCGGCTGTGTCATTGGCATCAGGTCGCTGGTCCCAGGTTTTCAACTGGATGAATGCCAAGCCCGAACTCTGACCGCGACCAGCAAAGTTGAAGCCGTTGACGGTGAACATCGAACCTACGGCTGGCTCGTTCTTCATCATTTGCTCGCGCATGGAATCGAGCACCTGCTGAGTGCGCTCGGCGGACGACCCGGGCGGTGTCGTAACCTGGCCGAACAGAATGCCCTGGTCTTCTTCGGGCAGGAAGGACGAGGGAATGCGCGTGAACAAGAAAGCCATACCGGCGACGATGATCACATAGACCAGCAGGAACGGGATCTTGTGGCGGATCACCGCGGCGACGCTACGCTCGTAACGGTGCTGGCCACTCTCGAACTTGCGGTTGAACCAGCCGAAGAACCCACGCTTCTCGTGGTGCCCCTGCTTGACCGGCTTGAGCATGCTGGCGCACAGCGCAGGCGTGAAGACCAAAGCCACCAGCACCGACAACGCCATGGAAGTGACGATGGTGATAGAAAACTGGCGATAGATCACCCCGGTGGAGCCGCCGAAGAAGGCCATGGGCACGAACACCGCTGACAGCACCAGGGCGATACCGACCAGGGCGCCCTGGATCTGCTCCATCGACTTACGGGTCGCTTCC